>DATEEE010000026.1:0-4388 GCA_035281285.1 Nitrososphaera sp. | reverse complement strand
GTGCAGGCCTTGAAGGAAGCCGACGAGATCGCTGACATGCGGAGCGATAGCAGCGACGGGAATTACTATGCAAGCATAGACGTTGGTCTGACCAAATCACACATGATATCCTTGGTAACTGAAAACGATGCATTTGTGGAGACACCAGGCAGTGACACCATCGCCAACGCTCTCTTCACCTACTCTGGGCGAAATTTCAGGTGCGGGGTGAATTATCACGAAAACTACTACAGACTTGACTTGACGTTTCAATGGCTTTCCGCGGTCAACAGGCAATCGGGATACGTGGCTGTCAACATCACGCGGGATTTGGCGGCAGATTCCGGAGCTGCGCCTCCGAGCGGAACGACTTTTGCTCCTTTCAACAACACACTTGTATTCTTTAATGAGCTTGGTTCGCCGATAACAGTCAATGTCAGCGGAAACGCTCTTGGCCTAGAACCTGTCATAATACCGCCGGGCAGGATGGCCGATATTCGCCTGCCGGCTAGTTGGAGTACCCTAGAGGACGATTCATACCACTATTCAGTCTTGGAGTACCCCTCGATACAGGGCGTCATTTCTGTTTCAACAAAGTACACACACGAATGCATGAACCGTGAGATCGCCAGATCGGTTTACTCGCAGTCGGCATTTGATCTGAAATTTCCATGTTATCTTCCCGACGGTTTCAGATCTGTATGCAACGCAGAAAACACGGACACTTCGATGATACAGGTGTACGCTAACCAGACTGCTATTGAGTTTTACACCACCAGAGCGAGCGAATACTCTCCTGGAAATCCATTCCCGCTGCGCGCCGACGATCTTCGTGCGGACGGTGTCTCCGGCATCTTGCAGGTGCATGCATTCAAGTCTTATCACGACGACGAAGATCCGCGCAGGCAGCTTGAAAACCGGTACCGTGAAATGATCAGCGAAAATTACAGGGGTTTTGCTACCGACCCTGAGTGGTTTGAAGCTAACTCCATTCCGTATTTCGCATACAACGATGGAATATTGTCAATAGTGGAAGTTGCCTTTGACAGCGAGCACTACAGGATAACGGGCGCCCTTCCAAGGGAAGAGATTGTCAAGATTGCGGAGAGCCTGTCGTGACCGGTTTTGAGTATTTGTCGTTAACGGGCTCTGCATGCCGCGATTAGCATGCTCGGATAGTTTCTCGGCTTGAGAGCAAGCCCCCCTCCCCCTCAAGTGCCAGCTAGAATATAATCCCGGCCCTAGAGCTGGGCATATGACAACATGTAAGGACATTACAGAACATGTTATTCAGTACTTTTGCGGCAAATGCGATACCGCCCTAAAGGAGACGGAGACGCCAGTTTCCGATATCGCAAACATCTCTGAAGAATGTCCTGCATGTGGAAACAGGATCTCGGAATCGCTGCAGATAAAGAGACCTGGTCAGGACAGGCGCAGCCAGTTTCCAGTCAGGCTCCAGACCGCGTACGAACTGGCGGCCAAACTCACGTTTGACATACCGGAATTCGACCGCCTGCTTGCGCTGTCAGTCGGCGACCGCGTGTGCATTTCAGGCAGTCGCAGGCATGCAAACCTGATTATCACAAGGCTGTGGGTGCACGCGCTGATGCCCCGGAGGTACGGAGGGCTTGCAGCCAGGAGGGTCGTATGCATAGACGCGGGCAATTGCACAAACCTGTACCAGTGCGTGAGCTTTGCGCGCCAGTACGGGATGGAGGTGAGATCTGTGCTCAGGAGCATAGTTGTTTCCAGGGTCTTTACCATCTACCAGCTAGCCGGGCTTGTCGTCCGCAGACTTGGAGAAGCGGTAAGGCAGTTCGATGCAAAGCTGGTCGTAATTTCCGACCTTTTGAAAATGTTCACGGACGAGCCGCAGCTGAAATACCGCGAGGCAAGATTCCTGATACAGGAAATCGCAAGGGCGATCAGCCTGCTGCCAAAGGACGTCCTAGTGGTCGTGTCGCTGTACGACCCTCAGGGCAAGTACGACAAGCTGGTTCTGCCCGCATTCGGCAAGCGCATAGAGATCGAAGAGCAGAAGGCAAGATTGATCGACGGCCGGCGAGCGCCTTCCGAATTTTCGATGGCAGGCGCGGATCTCAGGCTGGTTTGCCGGGGTTGATGTCATGGGCAGAACCGTGCCGTCCTTTACTCTGGCACTGATGGAGGAGGAATCCGAATGGAAGGTCTTTCGAAGGCGTCTTGACAGAAGCGACAGGAAGGCATTTGACGAGATGTTTGCCATCCCCAGGCTGTACATTGCGTCGTGCATGTCCTCTGCGAACCCGGTAGTCGTGGAGCCCGTCTTGCTGTCGGTACTCTTCCACCATTACAAGCAGCTCGCCCTTATGATGGCCCGCGTGGAAAATATTGCAGGGGAGAAATATGACGCTATTTCCCCATGACGACGCAATTGCCAGGGCGATAGGCTCGTGGCAGGGCTATGCATCAGTAATGACGGCGGAAGACAGAGCGCACTTTGAAAGCATGATGGGCAGGTGCTACAGGTACGCCCGCTCCATCGAGGCAAAGTCAAAGCCGTTTGAAAACGAGGCGATATTCATGAGCCTGATATTCGAGCAGGAAAAGATCATCCGGTGGCTGCTCGCAAAAGTAGAGCAGATTGAAAAAGGGAACAGGCGTTGACGGTAACGGGTTGGCTCTTCGACGCCTATGCGCTGTCAGACAGGATGGTCTTCTGGATTATAACGGAAGAAGGCAAGCCAGTAAGGCTGGAGGATCCCTGGATGCCTTCGTTCTACGCGGCTGCAGACAGCCAGTCTGACCTGAAGGGCGTGACAGAGAACGCAGAGATTGCATCCTCTGTCAAGAAATTCGAGTTCGTCTCAAGGTACGAGACTCTGATGGACCATTCCATGTCCAGCGTGCTGCAGGTGACCCCTTTGGATGCCAGGAAAATGCCGGCGCTGGCCGAAAAGATCTGGATGCGGGGCGAGTTTGGCAAGTACCGGCTATACAACGTTGATCTTCTACCTGCCCAGACGTACTTTTACGAGCATGACCTGTTCCCGCTTGCCTTCTGCAGGGTGACGTCCCTGCAGTCGGGCCTGAAGTGGGAGGTCAGCGACGACGTCTGGGATACCGACTATATGCTGCCGGAATTCAAAAGCATCCGCATTAAAGTCAGGCCGCGCATGGAAGGCAGGATCCCCAGATTCTCAGACAGGGTCGAGTCCATAGCAATCAAAATGAAAGAGGAGAGCATTGAGGTCAGGGAAGAGTCGGAGGCCGATGCGATCAGCGGGTTTGTGCAGGCCGTTTCTGAAATCGACCCCGACTTTGTATTTTCCGACGACGGAGACTCGTTTGGCTTTCCGTATCTACTGCACCGCGCACAAGAAAACGGCGTGGCGCTCATGCTGAACAGGGAGCAGGGAATCCCGCTTGCCAGGCCGCCGTACGAGGGGACTTCCTACACTACGTACGGCAAAGTGCGATTCAAGCCGGCCTCGATAGTGCTGCTTGGGAGGATACACCTTGACTCTGAAAATTCCTTTGTCTGGAACGAATCCGGCATGCACGGGTTTTACGAAGTGGCCCGGATATGCAGGATGCCGCTGCACACGGCGTTCCGGGCATCCATCGGAAAGTGCCTCAGCAGCCTGCAGTTCTACCACGCCACAAAGAAGGGCATACTTGTGCCCTGGAAGCCTGAGGAGGCCGAGCGCTTCAAGACGCTGGAGGACCTGCTGCTGGCCGACAGGGGCGGGTTGATACTCGTCCCAAAGATAGGCGTGCATGAAAAAGTGGCCGAGTTTGACTTTGCTTCGCTGTTTCCCAACATTATGCGGAAGAAAAACGTGTCTGCGGAGACGATCTCGTGCGACTGCTGCCCCGACTCTGACAGGAAGGTTCCAGAGCTCAACTTCCATACATGCAATAGGAGGACTGGGATCGTCCCGACAGCGCTAGAGATCGTGATAAAAAAGCGCGCAAAATACAAGGCGCTGAAAAAGGACGCCAGGGACAGCAGCGTGCGCGCAATGTACGATTCCAGGCAGAACGCGCTAAAGTGGATCAACGTGACCAGCTTTGGCTACCTGGGATTTAACAACGCGAAATTTGGCAGGATAGACTCCCACCAGGCTGTCTGCGCGTACGATCGCGAGGCGCTGTCAAAGGCGGTGAAGGTGTCTGAAGAACTGGGCTTTCAAGTTCTGCACGGGATCGTGGACTCGCTGTGGGTGAAAAAGCCGGGCGCGGCGACGTCCGACTATATGCAGCTAAAGGCCGCAATAGAGCAGGCGACTGGCTTTGAGATCAGCTTTGAAGGCGAATACAGGTGGATCGCGTTTTTGCATTCAAAGAGAAGCGACTGGCTGCCGGTTCCAAACAGGTATTTCGGAGTGTTTTCGGATGGCAGCATAAAGGTAAGGGGGATCGAG
>DATEEE010000025.1:0-10871 GCA_035281285.1 Nitrososphaera sp. | reverse complement strand
GGTTCCCACTTCTTCAGAGAACCTTGTCATCGTGGCTCCCGTATTGCTGTCAGACTGGATCGCGGAGTGCAACGAAGCGACAAATCGCTGGGCAAACCCCTGGAATTCGTTCTCGGTCTTTTCCTTGTACTGGTTGAATTGCTTGTAGCCCTTGCTACGGAGAAGCCCCTGCTTTAGGATGTCCTTGCCGGCCGACGTTCCCATAAGCGCTTCTTTGGAAAAGACTGATTCGTCCTTGCCGCTCATGCTTCTCTTGGGTTCTCCTCCCAATGCCTATTTAACCATAAGGGCAATTTAACGAAGAGATCGAGCGCAGCGCATGCTGGCTAACATGCTAGTTTGAAAAAACACCATGCAACGATAGATGCTGCCAGTTACTAAAAATCGCTAGATGACATAACGGAATGCGATGGCTTACCTTGACGCCATCGCGATTCTTTCTTGCTCGTTCTTTTTCTTGACTGCGTGGCTCGCCATGTCGTTGTTTGAAGCAAGCACTATTTCCTTGGCAAGCGCCTCTTCGATCGTCTGAGGGCTTGAGTAGGTGGCTTCTCTTACCCCTTCCGCGATGAAGCGCAGCGCCAGGTCTATCCTTCGCAGAGGAGCGACGTCCACGGACACGTGGTAAACGACTCCACCGTAGACGATCCTGGTCGTATCTTCATTCGGTGACGAGTTCTCCACGGCCTTTACCAAGAGCTCCACCGGGTTCTTGCCGGTTTCTGCATGAATGATGTCAAATGCGGTCTTTACTATGTTTAGCATCTTCGCCTTCTTGCCGCCCATCCTACCCGTGTTCTTGGCGTATTTTTTGCCAAAGTGCATCATCTTGTTGGCCAGGCGCTCCACAATGTTCACCTCAGCTTTTTTCAGCCGCTGGTGCTCGTGCCTGCCAAACGTAATTGGTATCACCGCCGGCTTGAGCGAAATCGCCGTCTTGAGGCCAGGGTCGTTAATTTCGATCTGGCTCAAGTCCCACTTGTTGAAAAGCAAAATGTTTACCTGTTCTTTTCCGCTCATGTCTAACGCCTCGGCTTCTCCTTCCTTCCGTGCACCAGCTCGTTCAGCGAAACGCCGTTGACCTTAAAGACCTGCCACCGTACTCCTGGTATGTCTCCCATCGCGCCACCCATCGAGCCGCCAATGCCACCGATGATCACTTCGTCGTGCTCGTCAACAAAGTTCAGCGCGCCGTCCCGCGGGAGGAAAGCTGTCACGGACTTGCCGTTCTTTATCAGCTGCACCCTGACGCACTTGCGCACTGCAGAGTTTGGCTGCTTTGATTCAATTCCTACCTTTTCCAGCACTATGCCTCTTGCCTGTGGCGCGCCCTCAAGTGGGTTTGCCTTTTTGTCAAGCATGAGCATTCTTCTTTTGTAATACTTGTCTGCCCAGCGGCCGCGGCTCTTCTTTGCGCGAAGAACCCTGCCCGCAAACAAACCTAACGGAGATTTACCCATTTTACATACTCACCCTACTGTAACCCGTTCCCTGTTGTTCAGGGCTAACGATCAAAAGATTGGATATTTGGAAGTATCGCTTTGCAAGGAGCCTTGCCTTTTCTGCGTTCCTTCCTTCCCTCCCGACGACCGCGCCTTTCTTTCTGGCGTCAACGACAACGATTGCCTGCTTTGTCCCGTCGTTTCTGTCAGAGATCTTTACCTCGCCGACCATGTCCGCATTCAGCATGTTGCGGATGAATTCGACTGCGTCTTCTGAAAATTCAACTAGCTCGACCTTCCTTGCGACAACGTTCTGGAGCTGCTTTATGGTTGCGCCGCCCTTGCCAATCGCGAGCCCCATCTGGCCCTTGTTGACCACGAAAATTACACGGTCCATCCTTTCGTCAACAATGCAGTCCCGCGCGGTCGCGCTCGTGATGCTCTGGAACAATGACATAAGACGGAGTTCGTCAGAAGTCAGCTTTATCTCTGTCATTATTACAGCGTCCCTTCAATTCGCGGGTTCAGCGTCAACAACATCATTTGCTCCGTCATGGTCAATTTAAGTCTTGGCGCTTTACTTCTTGGAGTCTTTGCCCTCAGACAGGATGGAGCTGATCTCTTCGGCGCTGCCGGACTTTATCGCAATCGCGCTTATCCTGAAAGGCTTGTTGCACATTTTTCCCAGCTGGACAGAAGTCCCTGGATAGTCGTACACTGCGACGCTCGCGCCTTTGGCCTGCTCTTCGATCTTTGACCTGTCAGCGGCAGCGACGCTCTTGGAAAGGATGATCAACTTTGATCCCTTGACAGACTGCAGTACTTCCTTTGTTCCGCTCTTGTACTTGTCAGACGTTATCGCGGCTTTGATTACTTTATCAAGAGTTCTCATTGTTATCCTTCACCTTCATGTAGAGGTCAACCATTCCGGTGCCGACGGGTACGGTGGCACCTACTATAACGTTTTCTGTAACTCCCTTGAGCGTCTCTATCTGGCCTTCAAGCGATGCTCTGGCAATGGTTGGCACAGTGATTTCAAATGCCGCCCTTGCAAGGACCGAAGTCTTGGTTCCGGCGATCCCGTGCCTGCCAATCTGCTGTAGGTATCCCTTTGAAGTCATCAGGTCTGCAACCAGCATGATGTGCCTGGTGTCGACTTCGAGGCCCTGCTCTTCGAGCGTGTTCGTGATTTCCTTCACAAGCGCAGTTCTCGCAGCTTCGATCCCAAGCGTCTGCCAGATCTCGTAGACGTTGTTGGTGGTAATCCTTGTCAGGTCGACTCCCTCGACTGCAACCACCTTTGCAAGGTTTGAGCCGGCAGTCTGGATAACCCACTCGTCGTCCTGCTTTACTATTGTAACCCGCTCGATGTCAGGTACGCCCTTGACCCTGGTGCCGAGGAGCTTGCTCTTCAACGTCAACAGAGTTTGGGCATCAGGCTCGTCTGGAACTGTCACCTTGATCATGAGTTTGTTTTCATTCACTTTGATAGCGTACTTTTTCTTTGAACCTTCGAGGACTGTCTGGACGTCTTCCAGCGTGCATCCCCGTTCTGCAAGTTTTGCCTCGGAGAGGTGGAAAGTCAGGATTCCGCTGTAGTCAGTGTCCGTCTTGTCAACAAGCGCGCCGATTTCGGTGAACAGAATGTCCCTTGCGATCTCGAGTGCCTTTTCTCTCGAAACCCTGTGGGCTTCGTCAAGGTAAATGTCCATGGTGGGCGTGACCGGCTTTTTTCGCGCGTCTACAAGTTCTATCAGCCTCGGGAGGCCCAGCGTCACGTTGCGCTCCTTGACGCCGGCAAAGTGGAAAGTCCTGAGGGTCATCTGGGTTCCCGGCTCGCCAATCGACTGAGCCGTTACGACGCCGACTGCTTCGCCTGGCTCTGCAAGCGCCCGGTCAATCAGGTCCAGCACTTTCTTCATGACCTTCTCCACGCCCTCTTTGCTGAGCTTGTTTTCCAGCAGCGCCTTTTCCAGGTTGGCCTTCAGCCTTGGATTGAGAGTAGCGGAATACTTTGCAAGTATGTTCCGGATGTCGTTTTCGCTTGCCTTGCGCCCTTCGTCAATTATGGACTCGGCCTCGATAACCCTGAGCAGGTTGACAGCTTCGCCGTGGTCGCTCTTTGCCGGGTCGATCCCGTCCTCGCCGTAGATGTATTGAATCAGGTTTCCGTGCGGGTCCCGGACCGTCTGGTCGTATTCTATCTTTAGGTGTTCCAGCGCGTTGATCAGCCTCCTCTGCATGTAGCCGGACTGCTGAGTCCTTACCGCAGTGTCCACAAGGCCTTCCCTTCCGCCCATCGCGTGGAAAAAGAATTCAAGCGGTGACAGCCCGTCCCTGTAATTTGACTTTACAAAGCCCTTTGCATCGGGGTTGGTGTCCCGCGGCTTAAAGTGCGAAAGGGCCCTGTTGTGGTAGCCCTTCTGGATCCTCTTGCCCCTGATCGACTGCTGGCCAAGGGCCGCAGTCATCTGGCCGATGTTCAGAGTCGATCCCCTTGCACCGGTCGAAGCCATGATCACGCCCGAGTTATCGTCAGGGAAGGCCCTGTCCGCCGTCCTTCCTGCACGGTCGCGGGCTCTTGAGAGCTCGTTGACGACGTAGAGCTCGAGCGCCTCCTCTGCCGAGAGCCCTCTTGTAAGCGGAAGCGTCCCGTCGTTGTACTGCTGGATAAGCTCGTATACTTTTTCGTAGGTCTTTTGGATAATGTCGCTGATCTCCTGCCTTGTTTCCTGCGACAGCCAGAGGTCGGAGTAGCCGTATGTAAAGCCGCGGTGGGTAATGTAGGTCTTGAGCATGGTCAAAACAGAGTCGAGGAACTTGCGCGCAGCTTCGTTACCATAGTCCTTTGCAATCCTGTGAAGCACGCTGTCAGGCTCTTCCGCGCCTATCGAAGCCTTGTCAATCACGCCGCTCAAGAGCTGGCCATTCTTTATCACGACGTCCTTGCCCTCGCCCTTTGAAGCCTTGTTCCACTTTGACGTTATGATAAAGTTAAAGTCCTTTGGCAGGAATAACGAGAAGAGCTGCCTTCCAGAGTAGAGCTTTTCGACTCCCTTGCCGGTCAGCTCGGGTTCGGGCAGCGGACCGTTGTAGCCGCCAATCATGGCAAGGTTTGCAAGCTCGTCCTTCGTCAAAGTGGAGCCGTCCTTGGTCAGCATAAAGGCGCCAGTGATAAAGTCCCTGATGCCCCCGATTATCGGGCCACCGTACCTCGGCGAGATGAGCTGATCCTGGACGCGCATGAGCAGCGTGGCTTCAGCCCTTGCCTCTTCGCTCTGCGGCACGTGGAGGTTCATCTCGTCCCCGTCAAAGTCCGCGTTGTACGGCGGGCACACCGCAGGGTGAAGGCGGAAAGTGCGGTACGGAAGCACCCGTACTGTATGGGCCATGATCGACATCCTGTGCAATGACGGCTGCCTGTTAAAGATGACAATGTCCCCGTCGGCGAGGTGGCGCTCGACGACGTAGGCCGGAGCCAGCGACTCTGCGATCGCCTTTCTGTCAGTCACGTAATCTAGTCTGATCTTGACGCCATCAGGCCGTATGATGTAGTTCGCGCCCGGGTAGGTAAGCGGCCCGTTCATTACAAGCGACTTTAGCCTCTCCATGTTCCACTGCGAGACAGTCTCCGGGATCGTCAACTTCTTCGCAACGTCTGTTGGAACGCCTACGTCGGAGATCCTGAGGTTCGGGTCCGGCGAGATAACTGTCCTGCTCGAAAAGTCGACGCGCTTGCCGGAGAGCGAACCCCTGAAGCGTCCCTCCTTGCCCTTGAGCCTCTGCGTCAGGGTCTTGAGGGGCCTTCCGGATCGGTGGTGGGCCTGAGGGATGCCGGACACTTCGTTGTCAAAGTATGTAGTGACGTGGTACTGCAATAGATCCACAAGGTCCTGGACAATGAGCGGCGGCGTCCCTGCCTCCTTGCTCTCCTTGAGTCGCTGGTTGACCCTGATAATGTCGACCAGCTTGTGGGTCAAGTCATCTTCGGACCTGATGCCAGTTTCAAGAATGATTGACGGCCTGACAGTTACCGGCGGCACGGGAAGGACCTGAAGAACGAACCACTCCGGCCTGGCCGTGCGGGGGTCGTAGCCGAGCAGCGTGAGGTCGTCGTCAGGGATGTGGCTGAGCCTTTCCCTTATGGTGATCGGGAGCAGCCTGTTTTCTCCGGCGTCGGTCTTTTCTACGAAAATAGTCGGCTTTGTGAATATCAGGTCGTACTGGTCCTTGCCGCAGTGAGGGCAGTCCTTGACCTTCTTTGAGCGCTCTATGATTTCGTCCTTTATGTTTTCAAGCGTTATCACCGCGTAGGCAGCTTTAGAGTCGCGCACGGCCTTGTACTTGGCAAGGTCTTCGGGGTCGAGCTTGATCCTGTTGCACGACCTGCAGGTGATCAAAAGCAGCTTGTGGATGTCGTCTACGAACGCGATGTGAAGCACCGGCTCTGCAAGCTCGATGTGACCAAAGTGCCCCGGGCATTTCGCGGAGGTGTTGCCGCACGTCGCACACTTTTGCCCCGGCTCGAGCGTCCCCAGCCTGTTGTCCATAAGGCCTCCTTGGACCGGCATCCCGTCCTCATCGTACGTTTCTGGCGCGGTTACTTCTGCTACCGAAAACTTGCGCACTTCTGTCGGGGACCAGACGCTGAACTTGATCCCGCCCAGTATCTTTGCGGATTCGTCCATCATTGTGATCTACCTCTACACCTTCTCCTTAACCAGGAGCCTGGGTGCAACGTTGAGGCTCATCATCTCCTGCAGGAGGAGCTTGAAGGCATACGCAATGACAACGGATGAAATCTTGGCCTTGTCGCCGTCCACCCTGCAGACATAACGCCGCTGCTTTACGTCATAGTAAGCCAAAAGCCCGCATCTCTCGCAGATATAGACCTCTGCCTTGTCGGATTCTTCCAGCAGCCTGTCCTTGAGCATCATTGACGCCCCGTAAGCAATAAGGCAGTCGCGCTCCATTTCTCCGAACCTGAGGCCGCCTCCCCTGGCCCTTCCCTCCGTCGGCTGCTTTGTAAGCATCTGGACCTGTCCCCTTGCCCTGCTGTGGATCTTGTCAGCGACCATGTGGTGGAGCTTTTGGTAGTAGACTACTCCGACGTAGACGTCTGCCGGGAACTTGCGGCCAGTCCTGCCGTCGTACATTGTCTCCTTGCCCGTCGCCTTGAAGCCGTACTGCTCCATCGCGCCCCTGATGTCGTCGAGCTTTTCGCCAAGGAAAGCAGAGCCATCTACTATGCGCCCTCGCAGTGACGCCGCCTTGCCTCCCAGCGACTCCATGAACTGTCCGACCGTCATCCTCGACGGAAAAGCGTGTGGGTTGATCATTACGTCTGGCACGATGCCTTCTTCGGTATAGGGCAGGTCCTCCTGGCTTACGAGCATGCCGACTACTCCCTTCTGGCCGTGCCTGGAAGCGAACTTGTCGCCAATCTCCGGGATGCGCATGTCGCGCACCCTGATCTTGTACATTTTGCCCCCTTCAACCGACTGCGTGACAATGACGGTGTCGACTACTCCGTTCTCTGAAGGCCTTACGCCGACAGAAGTGTCGCGCCTGTAAGGGCCCTTCACTTCGAATTCCTTATACTCCTCCATGAACCTAGGAGGCGATGTACGTCCGATGAGAATGTCGCCGCCGTTCACCACGGCCTCGTGCATGATTGCTCCGTCCTGCTCCAGCAGGCGGTATGCCTTTTCTCCCCTGTAACCGCGAATGTTGGCGTCTCCCTGCGGGAGCTCAAAGTTGTCCTTCATTCCCCCGGGGTACTGCTTTGCCTCTGCTTCGTAAATCCTGTAAAAGAACGTCCTGCCAAGGCCCCTGTCGACTGAAGACTTGTTAAAGACGACGGCGTCTTCAATGTTGTAGCCCTCGAACGGCAGCACGGCCACGACGCAGTTCTGGCCTGTGGGGCGCTCTTCGAGCCCGAGCAGGTTTATCGCCTTTGTGCTGACAACCGGTGTTTGCGGGTAGAGCATGAAGTGCTGCCTGACGTACGTGCTTGCGTTCATCAGGGGCGTCGAAAACCCGAGGCTCTGCTTTGCCATCGCGCTTTCATAAGTGTTCCTCGGGGACTGGTTGTGCTCTGGGTACGGGATAATAGATGCACCCACTCCCAATATCGCGGACGGAAATATTTCCAAGTGTGTATGTTTTGGCTCTAGTTTTTTCGGGTCGATTGCAACGTAGCAGTTCTCCTCCTCGTTTGCGTCCGTGAGCTCTATTACCCCCATGTAGAGCAGGTCGCCCCATGACAGGAATTTCTTGGTGATCTTTTCGATCACTTCGTAAGTAACGAGCGGCTTTGAATCTCGAATCACGACCACTGGCCTCAGCACCCTGCCGGCGTTGCAACTGATGTAGATGCGCTTTGTGGCTTTCTCATTCTGGGATGCGTAGAGGTAGATACCGACGTGCGGGTGTATCTTGCCGGACCTTCTCATCGACCTCAGGGTGTCCGCAAGGTGGTCGCCCTTTGCAATGTACCCGATGAGCCTTCCATCGACAAAAACGCGTGTGCCCGAAGCTCGCAAGTCATTGTCGGCATCTTCCACGTTCTGAACGCCCAGCTCGTAGAGCTTTTCCGTGACCTCTGCGCTCTGGACGTTTACAGAAATAATAGCTGAAAGTGCAAGGTTCTTTACCAGGCCGCAGTTTGAGCCTTCGGGCGTCTCTGCGGGACAAATCCTGCCAAAGTGGGTCGCGTGCAGGTCCCTGGCCTCAAAGTTGGGCTGGCTCCTGCTCAGGGGCGACTGAATTCTCCTCAGGTGGCTGATGGTGGACATGTAGTTCGTCCTGTCCAAAAGCTGGGTTACGCCTACCCTGCCCCTTCCCCAGTTGCCGGTTGCAATCGCGTTATTCAGCTTGTCAGAAACAATCCCAGGTCGGACGGCTGCTGCGACAGCGTTGATGCCGCGCTTTTGGCCCGAACGCTCCAGCTGGTACTTCATGTCGCGGATAAGGTTGCGGAACGCAGTCCTGAAAAGGTCTGCAAGCATCTGCCCTGCGAACTTGATCACCTTGTTTCCATAGTGGTCCTTGTCGTCAGAGTCTATCCAGCCTAGCTTGAGCTCTATGAGTTTGCATGCCGCCTCGCCAAGGAACAGCGCCTTTTCATGCCTGTTGTCCGGGTTTTTGCCAATGTGTGGCAGGAGCCCCCAGTCCAGCAGAGTTTCTGCGCGCTTTATCTGGAACTCTTCGAGCATACCCGGCGCAATTCTCTTGCTAATGTATACGATCGCGTCCCGGCTAGAATTGACGTCGCCTGCCTTTTCAAAGGAAGGCTCGAGCTCGTCCTGGATCGTGTCGCTGAGCGACACCGCGTCAGCAATGTCCTTGTCTGACTCGAGACCCAGCGCCCTTACTAGAGTAATCAGCGGAATGTCCACCGGCGAGCCGGGGATCTTGGTCACGATGGACCCGTCGGGCCGCATCACTAGCTCTAGCTTTGCGCGGTAGCCAACGATCGAAGAATAAACCTTGGCCTTGAAGAGGAGCGTGCCCGTTGTCTCCTCGGCGTCAACGATAATCTTGTTGTACGAAAGATCTTCCAGCCCGACGATAACCCGCTCAGAGCCGTTGATCACGAAATATCCACCTGGGTCACGTGGGTCCTCGCCAAATTCGACGAGTTTGGAATCAGGCAAGTTGTGCAGGATGCAGGTGTTTGACTTTACCATTACCGGCATGTCGCCGATGTGAATAAAGCGAGATTCCAGAATCTTGCCGTCCTCAACCACGCTGCATTCAAGCATGACGGGCGAGGCGTACGTCAGGTTGCGGAGCCTTGCCTCCATGGGAGCGACGTGTGTGATCGATCCGTCAAGCTCCATAATTCTTGGCTGCTGCAACTTTATCTTGCCCAGCTTGATCTTGTACGGGTACTCTGCTGTTTCGATCTCTATTTCCCCGACTTCGTCGATAATACTCTGGAGACCGCGCTCCATAAACTCGTTGTAGGAATTCAGGTGCTGCCTCGCGACACCTTCTCTTCTCAAAATATCATTGATAATGGGCCACATCTCGATAGAGTTCTCTATCATGGGACTATGCTCAACCCTCTACGACATAGCGGTAATATACACTTTCACCCGCAGTCGGGCTCTTTCTCGTGATCTTGATGATGTCGCCGGGCCGGACATCAAGGTCTTCAATCGCCTTGTCGCTCAGCATGATGTACGGCAGCTGGCTGGGCTTTGCATTGTACTTGCGCATGATTTCTTCAGCCTCGTTCTTGGGCAATATTTCATGCTTCGGCTGATAGATGTGGTTCGTTATCTTGACCGGCGCTGCCTTTTTTTCAGACAAGGGAATGCATCTCCAAAGCTGGTAACTTGCGCTGATGAGAAAACATCAAAGTCAAATTTATTCAATTACGGATCTGCATATATATATATTCGCAATTTATTTGCGTCATTGATCCTTTTCTTTGGAAATTTGAGAGAGTATTTCTGGGCAGGTTTCCAGAACCGAGCTTGGACGTTAGAGTTTATTCACAAAAAGGATAAATAGTAATAGAAATATAGCCGACATAGGTGTGCATGAGGGATAATGGACAATAAAGCATATGCACTAATGGCTATTCTATTAGCATCAGTTGCGTCAGTTGGACTGGTAGGCGCTGCAAATGCACAGGCAACGGCTGTGACAGTAGAGACGGACAAGGCAAGCTACACATCAGGAGAACAAATTACGATTTCTGGTACGGTGACCAATATGCAGGAGGGTCAGCCAGTATTCATCAGAGTTGAAAACAACAAGGGCGCGCTTGCGCGAGCCGACCCGGTTACCGTAGCAGCCGATGGTTCGTGGACATATACGTTCCCGTCTGGTGGGCCACTGATGAGGGAGAGCGGAGAATACACAGTTAAGGCAACATTCAGAGGCGTTACGGAGGAAGCAACATTCGAATTTGTAGGAACCGGCGGAACTGGATGGCAGATGTTCACAGTCAACATTGGCGGCAACAACTATCAAATCGGATACATGATAACAGGCGGATCGGTTCAGACCATGACAGCCGATGTCGAACTCGCAACGCTCACAGTAGGAATATCTTCTACTAGCGATGGTACCTTGCAGCTTCAGATTCCGAGAAACGTAATGCAGGCACTCGAAGAGGAAGGAGTTCCGACAGATGGCGATGACGTAGAATACATTGCATTCAGCGACTCGATTCCAGTACCAGAGGTTGAAGAGGCAGATAACCCAGAAGCGGGTACAAGAGAGATCTCGATAGGCTTTGAAGCAGGAACTGAAGAAATCGAAGTCGTCGGTTCTTGGATAGTGCCAGAGTTTGGCGCAATCGCTGCAATCGTGCTAGCTGTCGCAATCGTTGGAATCATCGTAGCGACCGCAAGATACGGCAAACTGAACAGTATCGTCCCAAGGCTTTAGAGCCTTTTCTTTTTCCTTTTT
>DATEEE010000024.1:0-3472 GCA_035281285.1 Nitrososphaera sp. | reverse complement strand
TGAATAGAATTCACGCAGCCCGCGCAGTGCATACCTCCTATCTTTAGCGTTGTCCGCCTTCCCGGGGCCTGTGACATGCTATTTTCAGCCACGGACGATTATATAATCATGGAACTTTACAATTGAAAAATGGCAAATCCTAGAATTTTGTTCGAAAAATGGATTGCTCCGAAGGAAAACAGTGGATTGCTCAACCAACCTTTATTTGGAAGAATTGAGTACGGATCGGAATGCCAAATCTGACTTTTGCCGACAAGCTCGTTGTCCTTCAGTACGCAATCGACAAGTACGACTCTGAGAATACTTTAAAGGACAAACTGAAGGATGTCCTCTCAGTAAAGGAAATCGAGCGCGGCATTGACACGCTAATCGGCACCCAGAAGGTTCGCAGGATAGGGCCCGACGTCATCCAGAACAACACCAGCCACACGGGTGGTCTGCCCGAAATGCCTGAATATCTGAAGCCAGTGATCGAGTCAATCTAACTGCTAATAACCAGGCATTCTCCGCTAGTTCGCTATTTTATTGACATTGACGCGATACTCTCTGACAATATTCTCGCCGCAAGGCTTGCGGTCATGCCGTTGATGTCAAAATCCGGACACAGCTCAACAATGTCCATTCCGACAACCTTCCCCTTTAGTGCGCTACTCAGGAGGAAGACGAGTTCGACTCCTGAAAGGCCGGCAGGCGAAGGGACAGAAACTCCTGGGCCAACCGACGGGTCAAGACAGTCGAGATCCACGGAAATGTAAATCGGCATCTTTCCAGTTCTCTCGCGCACCATCTCCGCTGCTCGTTTAACACCGAGCTCGGCAATATCAAGTGGGGTGAGGATCCGGAGTCCCGCCTTTTCGGCATTAACAAGCTCTTCAGGCTCTGCTGCCCGCGTTCCAATCAACATACTCGCGGAAAAGTCGAGGTACTGGGTTGAGTCAGTGAGGACCGAACCATAGTAGTTCCTGGCGGAGGAGACAAAGTCTGGGTGCGCATCAAAGTACAGAAGCGCGAGTTTGGAATGTGTTGCTTCTGAAATCCCCCTTATTGCTTCCGTGGTGAGGGAATGGTCTCCCCCGATCATGAACGGGATCTTGCCGCGTGAAGCAAGGTCCTGCACTTTTCTGTCGAGACCAGATGTGCTGTTGACATTCCCAGCGTCAAAGACGCGCTTGCCGTCAAGGCTGCCGCTCATCGGGCAAGTGGGAATCAGCTTGCCGTTTCGCTCGAAAAACTCGGCCTCGTTAGATGCAATTCTCAGGACATCTGGTGCCCTGCTGGTACCTTTCCTTTTGGCGTGAGAGCCGGATTCGTCCTGAACTCCTATGATTACAATGTCTGCCACGTCGGCGCTGTCAGCAGTCGAGCGATTTAGCCGCACCATCCAATCCGTACCGGATGCGGCCTTTTTTTAACCCTAGCCCGGTCTAGAGCGCGATTCGGGTTGCTTAAAGCTCGCCGTTCTGATACAGATAAGATTTTATGGAAAGCACTGATCCCTAACCTCGCACATGTCAAGCATGAAGTTTATCCAGATTGAACCGCAAGGCGACATTGCCGTAGTAAAGATCAACAGGCCGGAAGCTTTGAACGCAATGAATACTGATGTAATTTCTGAGCTTTCGCGCGCAATAGACATTATTGCTGCTGACGATGGGATCAAGGTGGTCATCATCACGGGCGCCGGCGAGCGGTCGTTCTGTGCCGGAGCGGACATCGCGTACATGGTCAACATCGAACCAATGCAGGCGGAAAAGTACGCCTCCGCGGCCCAAGGGGTGATAAACAAGATAGAAAAATTGGAAAAGCCGGTTATCGCAGCGGTCAACGGCTTTGCCCTTGGAGGTGGCTGCGAGCTCGCAATGTCCTGCGACATCAGGATCGCTTCAAGCAACGCCAAGATAGGCCAGCCAGAGGTTACGATCGGAATCCCGCCGGGGTGGGGAGGAACGCAGCGGCTGATGCGCCTCGTGGGGCCGGCAAAGGCAAAGGAAATGATATTCACCGGCAAAATGATCGCGGCAGACGAAGCACTCCAGATCGGATTGGTCAACAGAGTGGTCAGCGTAGGAGCTGACGACTCCCTTCCTCCAGAAGCGCCAAAGGGTGATGTCGCAAAGGAAAAGGAACGGGCTGCCGAGGTGGCCAAGATCCTCAACAGAAAGCTGATGGGAGAGTGCCTCGCGCTTGCCCAAGAGATCACAAAGAACAGCTTTACTGCAGTCAAAGTGAGCAAGATGCTCATCAACCGCGGCATGGACTCTGACCTTGAGACTGGCCTGAGGCTTGAAATTTACGGGTGGGCCCTTTGCTTTGCCCACGAGGACAGGCAAAAAATGATGTCCGCATTCCTCAGCAAGAGCAAGAAGTAGTTCAAGAGATCACGCGAGCACCGCCGCTGGGGCGGCATACAATCGCCTTGCTTTCAATGCCGGCGGTCGCGAAACCTTCCTTCATAGATGCTGCAACATTCTTTGCCTTTCTTGGGCCATTGAGGAATGCTATTAGCGAAGGGCCAGCGCCGCTTATTGTCACTCCTAGAGCTCCTGCGGCAAGTGCGTTACGCTTCACTGCTTCGTAGCCCGGAACCATGTGCTTTCTCGCAGGCTCTACGATCACGTCATCCACGCCGCGCGCAATCATGTCAGGGTCCTTCAGCGCAAAACCTGCAACTATAGTGCTTGCTGACGACACGTTGTGGACCACGTCCTTCAGAGGTACCGCCTGCGGCAGCACCTGCCTGGCGGCCTCCGTCTTTTTTTCTGGCACCTTCATTGACAGTGGAACGGCGACCACCAGCACAAGGTCGCGGGGCGGCATCAGGCTGATGAAATTTTTCCTGCCGCCCGAAACGCTCGTTATCACGAATCCGCCCAGGACTGAGGCAGAAACGTTGTCATAGTGCTTTGTGCCCGCGCTGGCTATTTCTCCTTCTGCCGCGTACTCGACCAACTCTTGTTTGCCCACACCTATCCTGAATAAGGCGTTGAATGCGACAGCTGCTGCAGCCGCCGATGCTGCGCTGCTGCCCAGGCCATATCCTGCCGGTACTCCTTTTTTTACCCTAACTAGTACTGGGTCAGAAATGGACAGCTCCGCTGCCATCCTTTCCACGACGCGGCCGGCAGAGTTAGATCCCGGTATGACAGGGATGGCGCCGCTGTCGTCTATCATCTTTATGGTGATTGGCGGTTCGCCGGATCTTGCCCGAGCGATCGTCACTTTGTCGCTCATGGCGTCCAGCGCCAGTCCGAACACATCGTATCCCGGTCCGAGGTTAGCGGTAGAACAAGGCGCGACAACAGTTACGGACGATTTCATGCTTGCCAAATTACACATCCTCTCCCTGATTAACTGCGCGGGAAATCGCGCCAACGAGGTTTACCATGCCGCTCATGGTAAGGCTCGAAACTGCTATCACGGCCTGCCCGAACCCTGCCTTGCTGAGGCTCCTGCCGAGTTCCCTGCTCAAGAG
>DATEEE010000023.1:0-2649 GCA_035281285.1 Nitrososphaera sp. | reverse complement strand
CGCAGATCTCTTATCGTGTCAAGTGCTTTAGTAGCGGCCTCGGCTGCCTTGCGGCCATCCCTGCCGATCCCGATTCCGCAGTTGAGCTTGATGTCGATTCCCGACGTAACCTTTCTAATGACTTGATGGGCCTGGTCCTTTGTGACTCCGTTGGAAAGCACCATAAAGTTGTCGCCGCCGAGAAAGAATGTGAGTGAGCTTAGCTTCAGGAATTCTTCGGCAAGCCTGCTATAGATCTTGATCACGAGCGCAGTGACTTCGTACGGAGAAAGTGTGTTGCCAACCTTCGTCGAGCTGTCGACATCGATGTGCATTATCTGGGCAAGGTTTCCGTTGCCGGGCTTGCCATAAATTATAGTCTCCCTGTCGGCAAGTCGCTCTTCCTTCCTGGCTCGGTACGCCTTGGCGCTCGCCTCAAATGCGGTGGTGCCGGTGCCAATTGTCATTGACATCTTTAGATCAGGATAGGCCGACGCGAGTTCCTTCTGAATTTCCACGTGTCCCGCAACGTCCAGTCCGTTTGTAACAGCAAAATATTCATCGAACCTGTTGAAATAGACGATGCAGTCCCGCCGGCTAAACAAAAGCTGGACGTCGTGGTATATTCTTGCCTGCAGCATCTGCAACTGGGCCTCCCTGTCGCTGCCGAGTGTGACTGTCCAGGGGCCATAGCCCTCGATCCTAATTATCGTCAGCTGTATCATCTATTACCACTGTCCCCGCTCCTTTCGCTGCCTTTTGTACCTTTGCCATCCGGAGCACCATGTTCACCGCAGCAACGACAGCCCTCTTTGGCACGAGCTCGGCACGCTCTTTTGCCTGAGCAAGAGTCATTCCCGGCCCCGTAATCCCAAGGGCCACAGGCTTGCCGTACTTTAGCGAGAGGTCGGCAATGAGCCTCGCCGCGTTTTCCGCGACGATATCGTCGTGCCTTGTGTCTCCCTTGATGACAGCGCCCAGTGTAACCACAGTGTCAACATTCTGCTTGCGCAGCAGCCTGTCAACGGCAAGGGGCATGTCAAATGCTCCGGGGACTCGAACGACATAGCTTACCTTTGCGCCAATCTTGGCCGCATGGTCCCGCGCCCTGTCCAGCATCAGAAAAGTTATTCCGCTATTAAACTCGGAAACCACTATTGCAAGTTGAACAGGCAATTGCCGGCTAGGCCACCCTGGCGTGTGCTTTTAGCTCGCTCGCGTCGACGAGCGGAATGTTGTTTCTTTCGGCATATTTCTTTGCGTCATCGATCGAGAGCGCTTTGTGGGTGTCAGAGTCCATCATTTCGCACATGACTATCGCCGGAGCAATGTCCGCGAGCTTCGCCATGTACACGCAGAGCTCGGTGTGGCCCATCCTGTCCCGCAGCAGGCCTCTCGAAGCTATCAAGAGCGGCACGTGCCCGGGAGCCCTGAAGCCTCCGGCGAATTCGTCGACTCCAGTGCCGTCAATATTCTTGCACACCTGTGCCATCTTTCTAATAGTGAGTGCCCTGTCTATGTCGGTGACGCCGGTGAAAGTGTCCCTGTGGTTGATGGAAATGGAAAACGAGGGCTTGTCTCCGTACGCTGCCCTGCCTTCGGTCAGCTTTGAAAATACAGGGTTGACCTTGCCGAATCCTGCAATCATGTCGTGCATGTATGCCAGACCCAGCTTTGTTGCTACCTCGTTTGAAATTGCAAGGCAAATGAGCCCGCCGGCGTCCTTCCTCATCGAAGCGATATGCTCCGGCGTGGTGTGCTCAGCGGCGACCACCAAGTCGACTTCGTTCTCTCGGCCTTTCCCGTCATAGACGAGCACCTGCCGACCTGACTTGAGGGCCAATATTGCCTCATTAAGCGACAATATTGGAAGCTTGACTAGGTTGCTATTAATAGATTACTAAAACGCTGGTAGCTACCACGTTTGTGGTATCGTTCCATCTAGCGGTGTTCATTCGAGGTTGTTCCGAATGGGTTGTTAGCTAGTTTATATCGCAGAGTAATGGGATCGAGGATTGGAAATGGTTCTCGAACCCTTAGAACAAGCAGGAATCGTTGGGGGAATTATTGGTTTAGTTATCTCTGGCTTCCTCCTTGTGAAGGAAATCTATTTCAGTTTTTTATCAAACCACATTTACGCATAGAAGGACTAACCAAAGTTAAGATTCTACTTCCTTATGTTTGGGATGGTGAAAAGAAGCACCTAGAAGGTGTACTATGGAATCTCAAGGTCACTAACAAACACAGACGTATCGCTTCTTCAGTCCAAAACTGTACTGGTATTTTATACCTCAGGAAATTTGGTAAAGAGGTCGCAATGGGTTGGTACGAAGAACATCGCAGTATAGACTTCAACCAACGCGACGTAAAACAGGGTGATTGGTCTTTAGGGACGCATTTCGCTAGTGAAATCATGCAACACAGCTCAACGACTGAAGACATCCCTGCTGGAGAAAGTAAGCAGCTCTATTTTCTCTTAACGATTCCAAACTTTAATGATGCATTTATTGTCATAGACCACACAAGAGTTTACTTTGATGAGAAATTCAGATCCTTCATGCTAAATGGAATACCATTGTTACTACCTAAAGGCATGTTCGATTTCATCGTCAGATTTAACGATGAAAAACGCGGGCATCATCATCGCATTCGCATTAACTCCTACGATGA
>DATEEE010000022.1:0-3016 GCA_035281285.1 Nitrososphaera sp. | reverse complement strand
CGCTTCGATATCGATCGTTTACCTTTTGAAGTTCATCGGGTTCCTCTAGCAAAGGCTTTATTCCGACCGAGAGTTTTCGTATTTGATCAGGTGTCAGCGACAGTAACAGCAACTTTCCAGTATTACGGGATCTCTCCTTGGGAGATCGAAGTCCTTTACGACACCCTCGGCAGGTCATTTGAAGTGGACGAGCGGCAGGTTCAACCCGACGATCCAAAGTACGTGAGCATGATCGAGATCGGTTTCCCGTTGCCATATGACGAGGCCTTTTTTCAGACATTCTCCATGGAAAGCTGGTTCAAGGTGAAGGGTGTGATAAAGGACATAAAGCGCAGGCGCGGCAGAAAGGGGCTCAAGGCTTTCATCAGGTTTGAAGGCAGCCCTTCTGTTGTTTTTCCTCTTTCGCACAAGGACGACCGAAAGTTCGAGATGGGCGTAGAAAAATTGGAGTACCTTGTTGACATCGTCCCGGTGCAGCTAAGGGACATCCCACCGGGGACGACCGAAGTCCTGTTCAACTTTGACGACGCCAGCTACAAGTGGAGCCCTTACGTTGCGAGGGACAGCAATGACCGGAACTATGTATACAGAAACGGCGAATGGAAGGCGAGGTAGGTTATTTCAGCTGGTCAATTACCGGTGATTCGTGAAGTGCCCTGCTAAGCTCCCTGTATTTCTTGTCGATGAATTCAAGCGATTCGGTCAGTTTTTTCGACTTGCCGTACTTGAATCTGACCAATTCCCTGTGGCGCCAATAATGCTTGCCGTCAGAGATCGATAACGTTGTGAAATAGTCCGGACCTTTCAGGCCGTCTGGCAGCTTGACACTGTAGGGCAGCAAGTATTCAGCCGTGAACCACTCGTCGCCGTCTGGGTAGTCGTTGCCGGTCGAAATGTCAAAGAACAGGTGGAGTGTGTCCTCGATGGTCAGCCCGTCGTCCGTTATGTTCGGGTGCTTTATGCTCGACTTGTGGTACTCTATTTTGAGGAGCTCGGGCTCAAAGTATGTCCGTATGATTGCCCGGCGCATGACCTCGTTGGCCTCCTTAAGGTTCAAAGATCCTGTACCGATCCGTATTGATTATTATATAATCTTTCTAAAATGAATGGGAAAAATCGGTGGTTGTTTGTCATCTAGTCCCCGTTTCCAGTCCCTGCCAGTGAGCGCGCTGCCTCATTTCTTGATTAGAAGAACGCTCTTGATCGGTTGTGCAAGCGAAAAGTTGCTGTCAACGTCGGGACTGGATTCGGGCGAATTGTTGATCACCAAACTATTTTTCATCCGGGCCGGAAATGAACGATCAATCAGAACGATATTATTGTAGGAGAATTAGTGAGATAGACGGGCGGGGGTCGCCTAGCCTGGTAGGGCGTGGGATTGCTAATCCCATGTCCGAAAGGACACGTGGGTTCGAATCCCACTCCCCGCGCCAGTGTATCATATCAGAACGTAGCCCACTAGGCGACGTATTATCAAAAAAAATCGTTGAAGGATTGCCGCAGCGACTCCAGCACGGGCTCGAATGTGCCGACCTTCTAATCCCGAGGCCTCCGCAGGGGCATAACTGGGTGTTTGTTCCTTTTACTTGCACATAATTACAAGCATGCGGAACCATACGAGCATGAATGAAGATACTGATCGCAGAGGATGAGTCAGCCATCCGCTTGCAGTATCATATCGTGCTCCAAGAGAGGGGCCATGAAGTCATTTCTACTGAAAACGGCCGTGCGTGCGTTGAAGCGTACAAGATGGCGCTGAGCGTCAGGCGGTCGGAGTCGGAGTCGACACAGCCGCCATTTGATCTAGTAATACTTGACTATCGGATGCCCGAGCTGGACGGACTTGCAGCGGCAAAAAAGATCTTCGAGATGTGCCCCGACCAGAGGATTATCTTTGCTTCCGCGTATGTCGCTGAAACCCTCAGGGAAGCGACGAAGGGCCTCCACCAGATCGTGGAAATGATCCAAAAGCCGTTTGGCCTGGATCAACTTGTGGAAGCGGTTGAGGATCTTGAAGTATACCGTCAGCTCGCGTCTTTGAACGTGGGTGTGAAGCAACTAAAGGAGCACAACCTTTCGCTGTCGGAACTAGTAGATCTCCTTGCCGGTGTACAAAAGTTGCAAAAGATGGTCGCTCCCAAGTCAAAGTAGGCCACTGTCCAGAGCAATTTCGTTGCCTGTAACAACTTAGTTCGGTCTTTAATTGGGACTTCGTTCTATGTCTAGTCCCTGGTAATTCTTATCGTGTCATTATGGTTTTCTCGGAAGTAACGTGACAAATTCGACCGCCATGTCAATCCACTTATTCAGCGTCCTGCCGTCTGACCATCCTTTAGCGTTTACATAGACAAAGCCCTTCATGGGTTTGCCGGTAAAATCCATCGGCCTTGAATTAGGAAGTGACAGGGCTTCGGCATTGCGATCAGGCCCTACTCGCACGAGAAGGTCATCCTTGACAACACCGCAGCACATCTTTTCGTTGAGCATGAATGCAACGCCTCCAAACATCTTCTTCTCAGTCCAGCCTCTTCGACTCGAAACGAGCTTGCGGATTTTTTCTGCCAGCTGCTCGTTGTAGACCATTCGATATATCCTAGGAAAACCGGCGATTCTTAAAAGAATTCCTTTTTCCACAGATGTCTGAGACTCATGGATGGATGTACCTGCCGCTACACTACCGAGATTTTAAGTCTGAAATTGTAATTTCGCTCGGTGACAAATTGGGCAGAAATCTTGAAGACCTTTGCCCCGTGAAGGATTGCAAGGGCAGGCCTAGTATGCCGGTTTCTTACATAGACGAAGACGGTGCAACAAGGCGGACGGCGGTTTGCGATTACCACTGGAAAGAGTTTGAAAGCAAACGTCCCAGGCATCTCGGCCCGCCTTACAGGTTCGTTTTCAAAGACGGCATTCAAATAAGGAACCTCTGAATCACCCTTAATTTCGGAACAAGTGGCGAAGCCTGCCGAAAAAGTAAAAGTGCCGGGCGGTTTCCGGCTTTTTCGCATTCCGCGCT
>DATEEE010000021.1:0-5500 GCA_035281285.1 Nitrososphaera sp. | reverse complement strand
CCTTTGGGCATTAAGTGAATTCCGTCATTCGCAGCTGTGTTTTCATGTTTTCCCAGATCTTGCTCCTTCTGCGCACCTCCTCCATGGATATCGACATCCGCCCGAGAGCGTGAGAAACCGCGTCATTAAGATTTTCGAATGGGACAGGTTGGTTTTCCATCGCCCCGCGCACGCCTTCCCTCACTTGCCACACCCCAAGTGGCATCACATATTCAGGCTGGATTTCCCGCAGAACCAAGGCCGCTCCTTTTCGTTTGCGAAGATCCAGGTGCTCGCATACCGCAAGTTTTCCGGCAAAATATGCCCCTGCAATTGAAGGATAGTGATCCAGTCCCCTTGGGCCTTCGTAATCCGATCCGAATGCAGCCATCCCGTCGTGCGTGAACCATGACTCGATCATTTCAAAACTCCATACGTCGTCGGGGATCAAGACCACCGCGTAATGGTTGGAAAGGTGGCGGTATTCGTAGACTTCGTAAGTGTCAATCGGAGGATTTCCTTCAAGCTCGGTCACAAGCGACTTTGAAATCGTGTCGTCAGTCGCGGTAATGCTCCACCTAGTTGGCACAAGCTTGCGGCCTTTCTTGCGTCCCAGCATGCCCACGCTCAGCACCTTGTGGATTCTGCTTGTTTCGACCCCTTTCCGATATAGCTGCAGTATGGCATCCGACGCCCGGAGGTCGGTATCGTAAAAGGCTTGTTCAACCCTCCTGTCCGAGCCCGATGAGCCAGCCAGTCGGAATTGTTTAAGTGGCGCGGCTGGTCCGAACGGTGCTGCTTCAGAATTCAGCCGAATTTCTTTTTCGAGCTCGAGATCCCTGAACGGCTGTCTTTCAAATGTCGCTTCACTGTCAACCGGCGTCTCGGACATCGCAAGGTCCTGCAGGCTTTCCACCAGTCGACCGCTTGTATCGCCTACTCGAATGGCTGCGACTCCTCTGACTAGTGACAGCCTATAATTTGCAATGTCCTCCAAGCTCTTTCCGGCCCATAGCTCTGGCTTGTCCAGAATTTCGGTATCCCCGTGAAGCGGCGGTATCATCGGACCGATCCTCACTTTGGGGTAGCCGAATCGTCCTACGAAAACCGAAGGTGGGCTTGAGCCGTCAATCCGGTCCAGCGAAAGCTTGGCCGCGTTTGCTTTCAAGAAACTTAACCAGTTCTGCTCTAGCCTTTTCTTTATCTCGGCCGGAGAGGACAATGACAATGAATCAGCTAGCCCCTCGCCTTTATAACAATAGTGCGCTTGGCATGGCAAGTCTGGGGTTTTTTGGGTGAAAAAATATGGGCCAACCGCGGTTCTTTTGAGTACGTTTATAGCATAATTAGATCGCACTCGCTTTTGCTCGAGAGACCGATTCATGGATCAAGTCGACAAGGCTGTGCTGGCTTCACTCTATGTTAGCATGCTCGACCCTTCTGTCCCGGCATACGAAAGGCTCGCCAACAAACTCCCGGTGAGCCGAGAATTCTACAAGGCAAGAATCGGCCATCTAGTGTCCTCCGGCTACGTAGAAAAAGACGACCCGTCCAAACTCACTTTTATCGGAAGGGACGCGCTGAAGGTGGTGCTCGTTGGAGGGGTTTTTGATCTCATTCACCCAGGGCACATCCATACCCTAAAGGCCGCTAAAGAGCAGGGTGATGTGCTAGTCGTTGTAGTTGCCAAGAGTGCGACGGCCCACAAGATCAAGAAAGACAGGAAGATATACCATGACGAAGACCTCCGTAAAGAGCTCGTGTCTTCGCTCAGCTTTGTGGATCTCGCAATTGTGGGACGCGAAGGTACGTTATATGACACAGTTGAAGCAGTGAAACCAGATGTGATCGCACTCGGGTACGATCAGGCCCATGGCGAAAAAGAAGTGGCAGAGAATTGCAAAAAGCGCAACCTGAACGTCCACGTCGTTAGGCTTTCCACGCCTATTCCGGGCTCAAAAAGCTCCAAGATGAAAGAGGAGCTCGGAGATTCCATCTATCGGATCTAGCCTGACGGAAGTTGGACTTGGATCCTCACCCTGTCCCCGTTCTTGATCCCAAGTTTTTGTTTTATTGGGACGGGCGCGATAACTTCAAGCATCGTGTCGTCATAATGCGTCCGCTCGAGTACCAAAACGGCCGCATCCAGATCCGCCTTTTCGTTTATCCAGGCCCTGTAGCATTTCACCCACCCGTAGGTGCGGGTGCCATCGCTAAACCCGTCAACGAAAACCGAGGGTTGATGCATCCCCAGCTCCCTCCGCGCGTTCATGTAAATCTGGTCGACGAGCCGCACGTTGAGCGTTCCGGGATAAGGCTCGTATCCTAGTTTTTCCTTGAACTGCCGGCGGTATCCATCAAGTGACATGTAATATGCCCCTTCTCCCATCCCAGATGCCACGTTACCCTTAAAGTCCAGAGTAGCCGGAGATGACTCGATTGCCGCATGCAGAGAAGTGTAGAGGTTTTGAATTTCGGAAAGCCCCTTTTCTGTTACCCTGACCGCAAACTTTTGGCCGCGCTTCACCCTCTCCAGATAACCAGATGTCTCGAGCTCAAGCAGATGCTTTGAAGCAGCTTGCTGCGACCTCCCAATGCGCTTCCCAAGCTCGGTCGTTGTGATTTCCACGAAATTAAAGCGAGCGCCTTTGGACAGGAGCTCGGCTATAGTCAGGATGTGCTGGAGCTTGATCTCTACTTGCGGCATTGCATTCTAGTTGCTTATCCCAATGTCGCCAAATGTCCGTACTTGAAGGTCTGACGGCTTTTTCAGCTCGGCAGTTCTGTGACCGATAATGTATTCGATTCCCGCCTTGTCTGCAGCGTCAACCAGTCTCTGGGTTACGATTCCGTCAAGAACCAAGAGCTTGGCTCCTTCGGCGCTGTCAAGCCTCTTTATGACCTCAGAGACTGGGACCTTAAGGAGTTGGTGCATCGAGCCATCTAGCACAACGGCTTCTAGCGTCTCGTTGATTTGCGGGAATACGTCTCTAATTGCTGAAACTATTTCTGGCTTGTCATTAGTCACAATAGGCGTAGGTTGTGGCGCATGGACAGGCTGTGCAGTCGCCTCGTCGCGTGGCTCCCTTTCGGACCTTCTATAGTGCCTGCGTTCATGTGACTGCTGGGGCGGTGGAGAAGGTTCCGAGACCACCGACATCGCGTCCTTTAGAATTTCAGAAACCTCAAGCGGGGTGCATTCTTCCACTTCCTTGCCAGGAGGAGCACGGAGCACCTTGTCTATCTTGACGACTCCCTGAAGCTCTTTCAAGATCAGGTCCCCTGCCCTGTCTCCATCGAGGAATGCGATGACCTTCTTGCCGTCGGTCAATTTTGTAACGGTTTCGTCGATCCTTGCGCCCTCTATTGCGATCGCATTATCATAACCGGCGCGTAACAGGTTGATAACGTCGGCCCTTCCTTCCACCAGAATTATCCATTCAGAGTCAAATACGCCGGTCCCGCATGCCAGCTGCGCCTTACCAAAAGCAGTCAATTTGCCAGGCTTGCTAGCATCATAGACATCCTTCAGCATTTCCTCTCCTTCGCTGATAGTTCGAGTTGCCCAGTCCTGTACAATTTTCTTTGCGCGATCCACTATCACCTTCTTCTTTATGGCTCGGATGTCGTCTATTCCCATCAGGTTAAACTTTGCCTGGAACGGGCCGACTTTGTCAATGCTTTCGATGGCGGCCGCAATAAGAGCGGCGGTCGAAATGTCGGTGCTCATGGGTATGAGCGCGTCGCCCTTGGCTACGCTTCCTTTGGTTTCCACGTTTACTTCGATTCTTCCAACCTTTGAGACTTTCTGTAGTTCGTTGAGGTTCATTTCAGGGCCAAGTAGACCTTCGGTCTGTCCAAAAATCGCACCGATTATGTCGGCCTTCTCAACCAAACCATCAACTTCAAATTTTAACTTAACATGATACTTTACGATACCAGTGCTTGGCAATTTTTTTCATAACCTCGTAGTTTTGGTAGTACATGACTGACTTTTCTCTGCTTGAATATAAGTGCTTTGTGAGACGAGAGATTCTCTAGGTATAGAAATACAAATCTCGGCGAGAACCTGTCACCCCTGAAAGGTGCGGGGCGAACATTGCAAGATCCTCGACGTGCTTTACCTTTCCTTTGGTGATCCTGGCTAGAGCACTCTTGTAAGAAAGGTTAACGTCATGCCTGCTCGCACGCAATTGGGAAAGGATCTTCCTGGTAAGGAACTTGCCCGTCCGGTCCATGTCAAGCAGCAATATCATTTTCTTGCCACCCAACTGGTGAAAGTCAAGGAAGTCGGCAATACCCTTGAAATGATGGAAGACCGTAGGAGTTCCGGTGAACCCAACCCGGGTCAGAGCGTCAGCGTCCCTCTTCCCTTCAACTACGATGAGCGAGCCATTGGCGTATTCCTCGTTTAGCATGCGGACAAAGTTTCTAATGCGCGCTAGGGTGTCGTCGTCAACTTTTGACTGGTAACCCATTGACCCTAAAGTAACTTCGAGTCCACTACATTTAACACTTTGGTATTGCCAAGAATTATTACTCCATATCATGGTGCTTGAATCGTGAAGGTCCTGGCTGTCCAGAACATCGAATGCGAAACACTCGGTTCGTTTGAACCTCTGCTCCGGTTGGACGGCTATTCGGTCGACATTTTCGATGCTCCAAAAGAGTCGCTTCCGGCCGACCCCAGCGGCTATAGCGGAATAATCATACTTGGCGGCCCGATGTCAGTCTACGAAAATTACCCTTACCTGCTGCGGGAGCAGGAGCTTATCAAGTCGGCAATCAAGTCAAGGGTTCCAGTCCTGGGAATCTGTCTTGGCTCGCAGCTGATTGCGCAGGCGACCGGCGGAAAGGTCTACAGGGGGAAGCGGAAGGAAATCGGATGGGGCGCGATCGAGCTAACCAGGGACGGCCTCGCTGACATTTTCAGTGGTCTGAATGGCAGCGGCCCGACACGGGTCTTTCAGTGGCATGGCGACACATACGAGCTTCCCGGAAATGCACGGGTACTCGCCGCTAACGAGTTGTATCCCCAGGCCTTCCGGGTGGGCTCGGCAGTTGGAATTCAATTTCACTTAGAGGTAAATTCGGACATGATAAGGACTTGGGCAGAACAATACAACGCAGAGCTAGAAGCCGAGGGAATAGATTCTTCCAGCCTGCTTGCCTCAGACCTTGAAATCGAGGTGTTAAGAAATTCGTGCAGCATAGTTTACAGAAATTTTGCCGCCGCGATGAAATCTCGCGCCTAAACCGCTTGCTCCTGCATTATATTAGATAAACTATGTTTTGATGTTGAATGCATCGCAAAACCGAACCCAAACTATAAAAGAAGCCGCGAGGGTTTTTCACTAGACGAGAAATGGCCAACGACAAGGTCGAGAAAATCTTTAATGACGTTTTTTCAACCAAGGAAAAAGTAATCACGGAAGAACTTGCTAAGCAAGTTTTGGCGGAGTACGGCGTTAAGGTCCCAAAATATGCCCTGGCAAAGAACCAGTCCGATGCAGAAAAGATG
>DATEEE010000020.1:0-4226 GCA_035281285.1 Nitrososphaera sp. | reverse complement strand
ACGAATACAATTTCAAACGTAAAGTCACAACAGTCTTGGTCAGGATCCACGTGTTCGTACACCACATACACATTGGTGCCCACTGAAGCTATCCGGGGCGAAATGCTATCGAACGTCGCAGAAGGTGTCAGATTCTTTGCCATCTTCCATGTGGCGCCTCCGTCAGTGCTGCTCCTGACAAATACCGAAGCGCGCGGAGGCGAACTCGGATCTGCTTGGCTCCATGCGACGTGGACGCTGGAACTCGAGACCGTTATTTCAGGGAACGACGCCGAGCCACTGTTACTTAGATTAACCTTGAGCTTCCATGTGGCTCCGTTGTCTGTGCTACGCCTGAAGAATGCGTCAGACGCTGTTTGTCCAGCGTTCAACTGATACCAGACTACGTATACATTCGAGCCGGATACGGCTAATTGTGGGTTTTCACTATTGCCGGGATTGTTACTCAGATTTACTGCGGGTTTCCACGTGGCGCCATTATCAAGGCTCCGGCGGAAATAGATTTCACTACCCTGTTTGTCCCAAACTACGTAGACATTGCTCCCAGAACCTGCCACCTCCGGGGTGGCAGCAGAACCAACTGAACCGCTAGAAGATATCTTGATTTTAGGTCCCCACGTTGCGCCATTGTCGGTACTACGACGGAAAAAGATGGAATCCTCACTGCTAGCAGCGTTTTGCTGATACCAAACCACATAAACAATTGAACCGGAGACCGCTATTTTTGGTTCTAACGAATCTCCGGTATTCGAACTTAGATTAACTATAGATGCCCAGGTGGCCCCATTGTCTGTGCTACGCCTGAAGAAAATCTCAGAGTTGCCAGGTGTGTAGTCAATCCATACCACAAATCTGTTCGAACCTGAAGCTGCGGAGACCTCATCGGAACCCGTACTGGCTGCGGAAGAGACACTAGAGTTCGCAATAACAAACAATGCAGAAATAAGAAGTACTGAAAGAGAGATACTACCTATGTTCCTAATGCTGCGGAAATTCATTTGTCTGCTTGGGTCTATGAATTGGTGGCAAGATATTTAACCTCGGCAGGAACGTTTGACCTGCTATACTCTATTTGTTGCTATATCAGAAAAATTCGCATCCAGCTTTTTACCTGTCGGCCGACCACCAAGAACGTGTTGGAACCTACTCTCAAGCCTTTTTTCAAAATAGTCTCAAAATGTAACCTCATAGATGTTCGAAGGCTATCATGAAAGGATCTGATAGCGGGCCCGTCGGGATTCGAACCCGAGACAGCCGGATATCTTTCCTTGACAGATAAAAGTCCGGTACTCTACCTGGCTGAGCTACGGGCCCCAGACCTTACGCAAATACGAGGCATAATTTAATGGTTCATCCACATACCCCTATGTTTATTTAGTAAGGCGCCGAATTCAGTGCAACTATGGTCGATCTGATTTACGGCCGCGGCGTCACCGACCTCATCCGCGAGATGCCGTATTACTTTAGCATCTTTAGAAAAATGGCCGCTTACCGGTTATTCCACGTGAAGGCTCCAATGTACGGCTCCGTCGACGTCAATAACGTCTGCAATCTTCACTGCACCCACTGCTACTGGTGGCTGAACCGCAAGGAGGAGCAGGACATGTCAGTCGACGACTGGCGCAGGATAATCAGGGATGTCTTTAACAAGCAGCACATCTTTGTCACCACACTCGTAGGAGGAGAGCCCACACTGAGGCCAGACATTCTCGAAGCGTTCTGCGAAATGATGCCACAGCGCGTCTGCGTGGTAACCAACGGAACCTTTCCGCTAAAGCGCTACGAGGGCCTGTATTTTTACTGGATATCGCTTGACGGCACTGAAAAGGTGCACGACAACATCCGGGGAAAGGGGTCGTACGAAAAGACGAAAAAGAACATTATGGACTATATCGCAGGGCCGCCGCGTCGGAACAAACCGGCCTACAAGGACATTTGGATCACCATGACAATAAACTCGCTCAACTACCAGACAGTGGAAGACCTTGTGGAGGAGTGGAAGGGCGTGGTTAACAAGATAGGCTTCCAGTTCCATACTCCTTTTGCAAAGGGCGACCCGCTGACATTCCCGTTCGGCGATGAGCGCAGCAGAGTGGTGGACAAGATAATCGCGCTGAAAGAAAAATACCCGGATTTCGTGATCAACAGCCCGAAGCAGATTTCGCTAATGAAGGGCAACTGGGGTGGGGTCGGGACGACGCCGGTGCAGTGCCCGTCATGGGCAATACTGTCGCTTGACCACATGGGAAGGACAAAGCAGCCCTGCTGCATCGGGAGCGCTGACAGCAAGGGTCTCAAGCCCATCTGCGAGGACTGCGGCCTGGGATGCTATTCCATTCTAGTGGCACAGGGCATCACAGGGAACTAGATAGTGCCACATGCGCGAAACTCTGCACTAGAGTCATAATATTGCCAGCGCCCTGACCGACGAGCCCGTCGCGCCGCGCAATTTGAGCGGAGCAACAACGAGCATGAACCTGTCCCTATTGATCGCACGTAGGTTGCAGAGGTTTTCCACTGCCAATACATTCTTGGCAAGCAGGACCCGGTGCGCGGTGAATCTGGCGTCAGACCCTGCGTCAATGCTCGGCCCATCTATTCCGACCATCGAGACTTTCCTTGACGCAAGGAACCTGGCAGCGCCGGCTGAAAGGCCCGGATTCTCGGTCATGTAGCTCCTGCTGCGGATTTTCTTTTCCCATCCGGTCGAAATGACAACTGCGTCGTTTTCCCTGATGTCAGTTTCCTTGAAATCACGCGCCTCGACAAGCTCGTTTGCCTTTTTGGGAATTCGCACAAGCACAGCATCTGCTATGAACCTGTTGGCCGGAATCCTTTCGATGCTCGATTTGCCCTGAACAAAGTGTGACGGAGCGTCCATGTGCGTCCCTGTGTGAGTGCTCATAAAGATCGCTTCCGAGTCGTAGCCGTGCATTAAAAAATTCGTCCACTGCACAAAGCAGGGCTGCGGCGAGCCGGGAAAGACCTTGAGAGACGGAGAGATTTCAAGCGTCAGGTCCACTACTTTCACAGATCTGATTGTGGTGATGGCATGCTAATAAAACCACGGCCGTCTCCGCGAACTGTTTAATTAGCTAAAATATGATATTTCTCCATGCCCACTGCATACGTCCTTATCAACTGCGACCTCGGCTCTGAGGAAGAAATCATCAAGGAGCTCAAAAAGCTGCCGGAATCCGTGGAGGTAAGCGGAGTCTACGGAGTCTATGACATCATTGCCAAGATAAGGTCAGACGCTATGGACAAGCTGAGGGAGACAATTACGTGGCACGTCAGGAGGATAGACAAGGTGCGCTCCACACTGACAATGATTGTGATCGAAGGCCAGGGAGAAAAGAAATAGCTTCTACAGCGAGCTCCTAACGTAGCTCGCCGCAGTCGTCGCCTCTGCTTCGTCGTTGAAAAAGTGCGGGGAGGCCCTGACTACCTTTTTTCCTTTTCCTGAGTCCCTGGCAGCAAAGACAACACCCCTTTCACTCAGCCGCTTCACTAGTGTAGCTGGATCCGTGCCGCCAGGCGGCGCGAAGGAAACGATCGACGATCGCGCGCTGTCCTCTTCCGGTCCGTAAAGAATGACTCCCGGGATTTTTTCAATTTCTTGTCGCAGTACCGCGGCAATATTCCGGTTGCGCGCAGAAATGTTGTCGATACCTATCCTCAGAATATATCGAAGGGCCGCCTCAAGTCCCGCCACCCCGGGGTAATTGCGGAAGCCTCCCTGCAGGCGCGCAGGCATTTCCAGGCTGGCGAGGATGCCGTCGTCGGACAGCAGCGTGGACTCGGCCGCGGTTACTTGGGGCTCCAGCAGCTCCGCGGCTTCCTTGCTGCAGTACAGCACTCCGATGCCAAGTGGCCCGCAGATCCACTTGAAACCTGGAAAGGACATGAAATGACATCCGATTTTTTTTACGTCAATCGACAATGCACCCGCGCTCTGCGCAGCGTCCACGCAGAATAGCGAGCCACTCTCCGCAGCCACCTTTCCGACTGCCTCAATTGGCATCAGCGAACCGGTGTTGTAAAGGACATGACTCATCGTGATCAGGCGAGCATTTCGCGCTGCTTTTTCCAGCTCGGACATTTCGAAAAAGCCGTCCCTGTCAATTGGCAGCTCCCTGATTACAACGCCTTTTGATTTTGACGCCGCAAGCCAGGGAAAGTAGTTTGCGTAATGCTCATGACTTCCTCCCCTGACGACAATAGAG
>DATEEE010000019.1:0-2064 GCA_035281285.1 Nitrososphaera sp. | reverse complement strand
TGCTGTATCCAATCTGGCCGAGCCCAATTACGAGTACTTTGGGGTTATGCATCTCCCATATCGGGGGGAAATCATGTAAAATCGAGTAGCGTGTGGCACAAGTTCACACGGCGTTAAGTTCTTGGGAAATCCTAGCGAGCCTGGGGCAAGAAGCAGCCTCTGGTTGTTTGCTGGGTGTCATTCGCGTACCAATAGTGTCCACATACTGACACAGATATTAGTATCCGGCACGCGACGTTCTTTCGATTGAGGCGCCTGATCTGGATTCCAATGGTCCTTTTGCTCTTTCCGTTATCCGATTCCTTTGGCCAGGGCACCGATCGGATCACCGAGTGCAGCTGCGTCGCCTTCAGGCTGGACGACATCCAGGACTACTACCTGAGTCAGGCCCAGATGGAGATAATCAGCACATTTGAGGCAAGAGACACTGACCTCACGATCGGCGTGATCGGAAATCATATAGGAGACGACCCGACGCTGGTGCAGTTCCTGAAAGACCGGCTTGATTCCGACCGCTTCGAACTAGACATTGCGAACCATGGCTGGAACCACGAAGACTTTGCATTGCTAACATTGCAGGAGCAATCCGACCTGCTGGAAATGTCGAACGCAAAGATATCAGAGCACCTGGAGGTCCAGCCAACAACCTTCATCACTCCGTTTAACCGCATGAATGAAGACACAATTGCCGCAATGTTAGAAAACGACTTGCGCGTCGTGAGCGCCAACGTGACCGGGAGCTACACTCCATTCGTAAGGAATGCAACCGACGGAGCCCTTGTCTATCACTTTCCTACAACCGCCAAGACGGGCGACCTTAACTCGGACGACACACAATGGTTGGGATTTGGCCACGAGCAAACCATGACTGAGATAAACGACAGCATTGGAAGGTACGGCTACGCGGTGGTAATGATGCACCCGCAAGAATTCGCTGCCAGAAACGGGCTGGAATTCCAGAACGCGCCAGACGAGGATCAGCTCCGCGAGCTGGAGCTGCTGCTGGATAGCGTCCACGCAGAGGGTCACCAAGTCGTCACGCTTTCGGAACTTTCTAGAACCGCGATTGTTCCGGAATTCCCCGTCCAAGTGCTGGTTGCAGCCGGATCACTTGCATTACTCTGGTTCCTCGGCAGCTACAAACGCCTGGTCGCAGGATTCTGGCATTAGTTCACTTAATAATATAAGCAGACCTTTGGTATCCGAGCACGATAAATATTGACGTTACACGATACACGCTCGATTGCCACAGACATGATCCCGATTAACAAGCCGTGGATGGACGAGCAGGAGCAAAAGGAAGTTTTGAAGGTGCTTGAAGAAAACGCCCTCACCACGGCTGCCAGGGACGGCGGCAGGCGCGTAAGGGACTTTGAATCCGAGCTGGGCCGGTACCTTGGGGTAAAGCATGTACTGGCGGTGAACTCGGGGACCGCGGCGCTCCACGCCGCGCTTCTTGCGCTTGGCATCAAGCGAGGAGACGAAGTGCTGCTCCCAGCCTTTACTTTTGTCGCGACGGCCAATGCCGTGGCAGCAACCGGCGCCAGGCCAGTGTTTGTCGACATAAAGCGCTCCGACTATACGCTTGACCCCTCCGACCTAAAGTCAAAGATAACCAGGAAATCAAAGGCGGTCATCCCCGTACACCTCTACGGCCACCCCGCGGACATGGACGAGATATCCGAAATTGCGGATAAGAAATCGATCAATATTGTTGAGGATGCCTGCCAGTCGCTGGGCTCGACTTTCAGGAAAACGCAGACAGGGACCTTTGGGGTGATGGGCTGCTTTAGCATGTATGCCAGCAAGGTCCTGACCGCAGGCGAAGGCGGCGCGGTGGCAACTGACAGCGACGAGCTGGCTGATGAGATAAAGATGATAAGGAACCACGGGATGGTCGAAGGCTACGACACCCGCGTGCTGGGGCTAAACCTGCGCCTGCCAGAGCTTTCCGCGGCAGTCGCAAAGATCCAGATGAAAAAGCTGGAAAAGATGCTGCAACTCCGGAGGCGCAACGCGGAGCTGTTGTCAAAGTTACTCCTCCCCTATGCGGCAGGGCTTGGA
>DATEEE010000018.1:0-4362 GCA_035281285.1 Nitrososphaera sp. | reverse complement strand
TCGGCCATCCTGCTCAAGATGTAATTGGTTGTGCCGTTGAGGATTCCCTGAAATGAAATTATCCTGTCTCCCTTAAGGCATCGCTTTGCGAACTCGAGAATTGGAGTCCCACCTCCAACCGTTCCGCTGAACCTGAGCATTACACCATTGTAGTTTGCCAACTCAATAAGGGACGGAAATGATAGAGCCAGGGGGCCCTTGTTTACGCTAATCACATGCTTGCCAGTCCTCATTGCAGAGATGATGTGGGCTGTTCCCGGTTCGCCGGTGACTAGGTCAGTCGGTGAGCATTCAATCACGACTTCTGCATCCATGTTTTCTATGACTTGCTTGGCTTCGAACTTGGCAGATCTTTCATAGCCTCCGACTGTCTTTTTTGCTTTTTTCACCTGCAGCAGCCTTTGCAAATCAAGGCCCGCGGGGGCTACAGCCAAACCCTCGTTGTCGAGGCAGGCTACGATACGCGGCTTGATCCCGTACATTGTGTAGAGGTCGGCAGTCCTGGAAAGGATGAGGCGCGCAAAGCTCTGGCCTACCACTCCGAACCCTACCAAGATTATTCGCAAATCTTTTGACTGCAGCTGGTAGCAAGAACGGGCTTAATAAAACTAGGTCTGCAGTGTCCTCTGACTCTGCATCGCGCTCGCAATCTTGTTGCTCAAGCGCTGGTAGATGACCAAACTGCCAGCGCCCACGTTCCATCAGGTCAATAGTCACGGAACTTTCTGAGGTTAGGCGGATAACCGTTTTTACCCGCCCCGCCATCATAACAAAGGGGAAAAGGAGTCGCCTCTGGTTGTTCGATCCTATTTTGACAGCAGTTCTGCTCGTAGTCGTAGGTCTCGGAGCGGGTACCCTCGGCGCGATGCTAGGCGTGGGTGGGGGGATAATCATGGTTCCAGTCCTAACCTTTCTTGGGATAAGCCCAACGCAGACTGCCAGTACCAGTCTCTTTGCTGTAACGTCAACTAGTGTTTCTTCAACAGTGGAATTCGCGCGGCAAAAGCGAATAGACTACAGGCTCGGCACCATGATGGCGGCGGTAGCCGTTCCAGGTGCAGTAATTGGTGCGGTCCTGTCCGCCGATTTCACTTCCGAATCCTTCAGGTTGTATTTCGGAATTCTCTTGGTACTTGCCGGGTTGTACATGCTGTACAGGAGCAGCATCATGAAGGCTCGGGATGAAAAAGCCCCACTTCATGGATCTTGGCGGTACGCAGCAGTAGGCGGAGCCAGCTTTATCGCAGGAGTGATATCAAGTCTTTTTGGCGTGGGCGGCGGGATAATTTTTGTTCCTGCAATGTTGGTAATCCTCGGGATCGGCATCTACAGGGCGGCGGCTACGTCACAGCTGATATTGATGATTACATCAGTTGCCGGTGTACTCACACACGTGGCACTGGGGCATCCTGACTACTTTTACGCTATAGCGCTATCAGCTGGAGCGTTCGTGGGTGCCCAGATAGGTGCGAGGATGTCAAAGTCGACCAAGGAAGCGATTCTGAACAAGATGCTGTCAATTGCGCTCATGGCTATTGGCGGCAAGATGATTCTTGACTGGATGCTCTCCCGTTGAATCCTTACTTGCTCCTAGCTTCGTCGATGTAAAATATCGCTTCGTTGCCGCGCTGGCCTGCACCAGACAGTAAGCTTATGATCGAGGTTTCAAGAAGTTCCGCATCCGGCTCCGACCCCTCGCTGTTTCCGGCAAGCACAAGAAACAGCCTCATTTTCGAACCAAGCACGTCGCCGAGCTCCTGATTCACGGTCGCGGTGTAAGGCCTCAGCGCGCCCCTGAACACGTCTGACCTAGCCCTTATCAGCCCCGATATCTTTTTGCCAACAGGCGCATCCGGTCCGACTATTATCACATTGCCTGAACTCCCCTTGAACATCGAAGGCTCCTGGACCGCGCCCACTGGTGCCATCGCGTTGACGGCTTCTCGGGTCATCAGTCCAGGTATGTAGATGAAGTTGTCAACAAGGGCATCCCACTCGCTTCTGGACAGTCCGCTCAGAGAAGAATTGTAGTCATAGTCGCCCGTAAGGTGAACGACGGCATCCACCTGGCCAAACTTTGTACGAGCAGTGTTAAAAATCCTGGAAACTGCTGTTTCGTCTAGAAAGTCCAGAGAATGGCTGTGAAATTCGCTGTACTGGCTATTGCCCGCATTCGAGTGAGCAAGTACTATTACCTGCTTTGCACCAAGCGTTTGGAGCTTGCTGGCAAGTTTCTTAACCCTGGCAACATCTTTTGCCGCTGAAGAGCTGGTTGCGATCACGATTACTTTTCCGGCGACATCCGCCGTCTTGACGCCAGGGACGGCCGTACCGACAATCGGTTTTACTGGATAGAATACCCGGTCGTTGGGGATGACTCTGCCGTTAATTAGCTTGCTTATTTTTTCATCGCAAAGGTTCATCACCATATCGGCTACTTCCTCCTGCGTCAGGAACTCGCCGTCAACAATCATCTTGCTGGTATTATTTTGGATCTTTTCTGCTATCTCTTGGATTTTCGCAAGCGCTCCTGAAACTATGCTAGCAATTCCGTCGCTGGTCTGCTCGCCTCTTGCCTTACCGATCTCTGCCGCGACCTGCCCGACGCCTTTTGCCACCACGTCTTCTGGCTCCCCCAAGAGCGGCAGCGCCCCATTTGTGACCTTCTCGACCTCTACAGAGGAAAGGCCAGGATAACCCCCAACTCGGAGGAATTCTGCCGCTGCTTTTGGATAAACTGTCTTGTATATCCTGTCAGAATGCACTGGTCCGGGGTTAGTCGATATCGACCGAATTCCCCGCTCCGCGAGCTCCCAGGCCAGTGCTTCCGCCAGTCTGTTCTTTGCACCCTGAGCAGCGGTGTATGGAGTCCTAAAGCGGTAAGGCCTCTGCTCGTAGCGATTTTCTTCGGTAAAGAACGTGGCTATCGTGATTATCTTGCCGCCTTTTTCCATCGCGCCGAGGCCGCTGACAGAAGTCCAAAAAGTCCCAGTAAGGTGAATTGCGACTGCCTCACGAAAGTCCTTTACTGTCGCGTTGGTGAAGGTTTTGACTGGGCCTGATACCCCTGCATTATTGACGATTATGTCGACCTTGCCGAACTCTTTTTTCAAACTTTCGAACATCAAATTGATGCCGGCTTCGTCAGCGACATCGACTCCTGAATACGCCTTGACCCTGGCCGAAGAGCCGGAAGAAGCCATCAGTTCCGTAAGCATCTTCGACGTCTGGTCGAGCGGCTCCTTCCTCCTGCCCATGATTACAATATTGGCACCGTGCTCTGCAAATTTTTTTGCGATCGCCTGACCAATTCCAGTGCCGCTACCTGTAATGACTACCGTCTTGCCGCTAAATTTCAAAGAAGACATCAGCTCCAACTCCTTTAGAGAATCGCCACTGACCGAGGACTATTAAAGCTACCTTTGTCTCAAGCGTTACCAATCCACAGAAAAGGGAATTCTAGTCTTCGTTCGCAACTGGCCCATTGTGGCGGATGTGGGAGGCTATGCTCTCTGCAACCGCAAGCATCTCCTCGCTAAAGGCCAGCCTGTCTTCGTGGATCCATTTTCCATAGATCCTAATGTGGTCGTCCTGAGGGTCAATTCTGATCTCGCCCTGTTCCGGCAGAACTTTCTTTAGCATTTCGGTCAGCTTGCTGTCAGCTTCGAGCCTCTCCACGAACCTGCCGACACCGGTCCACTTTACGCCGGTTACTCGCTTGTTGCCAAACCTTCCTGATGTGATTGGCTCGCACTTTGCAACCATGTTATGGGATTCGCTATTTTCGAACTGGACTATGTAATGTAACTGGAAATATTGTAACCCGCCGTATGGCAGTGGAGCAGGATCAACCTTGACCATACTCATCAATTCCTCTGCAGCACCTGCACATAGTCCACCTTTCTTCCGTGCAGCTTGACCAGCCCTCTATTGGTGACCAGGTGAGGACTAAGCGCGAACAGGTGGCTATAGTACTGCTCGAGCTCCAGCTCGTGCGACCCTGTCAAGACTGGCGAGCAGTCGATGCCATGACCCTTCATCTCTTCAGCCAGAATTTCGTTGGGTGCCAAAATTCGAACAACGGCCGGTTCGACTTCGCCATCATCGTGGCCGTGGTCTTCCAACTCTTTGTGCTCCACAGGCTTGTAGCAAAAGTAGCCACAAATAAATTCTACTAAAGTTCCAGCAGTACGCCACATCAAAATTGTGAGACACAGCGCCCTGGACTATTTTCGCTCAAGCATCGCCTTTAGGTACTTTTCTGCGCCGCGATTTTTCAAAGATCGTGCTTTTTCAAGCACATCTGACTCCAAGTTTTTCTTGTATCGGCCAATCATTGAAGCAATCTGAGGGTGAGCTATA
>DATEEE010000017.1:0-3702 GCA_035281285.1 Nitrososphaera sp. | reverse complement strand
GTTCGGGACTGCGACTCATGAAGTGACCTTCCCGACGGCCGGGCCAGCCAATGTCGAGGTGAAGCTTAACGCGATCAGCGGGACCCCCGTTGGAGGCGGAACTTTCACCGAAGCTGTCGACTTTGACATTGTGGTGGTACCAGAATTCCCAATCGGCGCCGCGATCGTGGCTGCTTCGATAGTTGGCATGCTGGTAGTCCTGACGAGGTACAAAGGGTCAGGTCTGGGCGGGCTTTTCGGCACAAGAAACACCTCCTAGGCGCTATTTCCCTCCCTTTTTTCAACTAATGGCGGAATTCGTTCCCGCAAGTCAACGAGTGTGCGGGCGGACAGCAAAATTTAAAAAGGCATATTCTGAATGTATAGCCAAATGACTTTACCAAAGGGATACGGAAGTGGTGGACGTAGGAGCGGTGGCGGCGGAGGCGACAGCCGAGACGACATCGAGCGCATGATCGGCCGAAGAGTCGAAAACATGAACGGCGTCTACATCTTGGGTTTTGCTCTGTGCTGGGCGGCAACCGCGGGAGGAGTCTACGTAGGCGTATCGGTTTATCCATGGGCATATCCGTTGCCTAGCGGAATTTACGCGCTTTCTGTCCTGACCGTAATAGAGGCTCTCGGGTTCTTCTTCATCATGAAGATCGTCCACGAGAAGCCAGCTAGGGCATAAGCCGTCTCTCTTTTCTTCTTTTTATCCAATTTTTCTCCTGTTCTGCTTGTTCGAATTCCGCACTCTTCTGAGCATCACATAAAATTTTATATACTCCCTTTCTGTCTGGGTAGATAATGGTCTGGCTTAGACGTACAACGCACTACTTGTTCATAGTGGTGGTTGCTGTCAACAGCACACTGCTGACAATCAACGCAGGAGACTATATCTTCTACACAGACTGGATGTGGACCTCTTTCGTGGTTTTCTCCGTGTCTCAATCCACGATGCTTGCAGTAGGAGCAATCTACTACATGCTATTCACGGGAGTACCGGGAACGGCCACATACTACGCGACTATAATGACCATCTATACGTGGGTTGCAAAGGGCGCATGGTTTGCACTCGGCTACCCATACGACTTCATTGTGGTCCCTGTGTGGATACCTTCGGCAATGCTGTTAGACCTCTCGTACTGGGCAACAAGAAGGAACAAACACGCAGCCATAATCATAGGCGGAACGCTCGTTGGCCTGTCATTCCCGCTGTTCAACATGGTCAACCTGCTGCTCGTAAGAGATCCGCTGGAAGTGGCGTTCAAGTACCCAAGGCCTACGCTCCCCGCATATATGACGCCGATAGAGCCCCAGGTAGGAAAGTTCTACAATAGTCCTGTGGCCCTAGGGTCGGGTGCAGGAGCAGTGCTTACGGTGCCGATGGCTGCGTTAGGTGCGAAGCTTAACACGTGGACATACCGTTGGATGGCCGCGTGGAGCAAGTGGGACTAAACAACCCCTTCTCTCTCTTTCTTTTTCTTATCTAAATATCACGAATTAGCGTATGCTATTCATCCAGCCAAGAGTTCAGAACGGGGTTTCAAATCTGCTGGCTTCCACCGAGTATTTTGCAGAACATCCCAAGCCGTCCGAGTCTGTGAAATTGTTAATGCTGAAATTCAGATACGCAGTTACTGAATCATTGGGGCACGATGTGGACTGTTCCCTGCATCCAGGCCCGATCCATGTCCTTGAAATGAAAAAGCCCGGGCTTGGTAAATTCTAGCTGGTAGCTGTATCCAGGTTGAAGGTAGAGCTGCCCGGATTCGCTGACGAAATCATGCCCGGGAAAGCCGGGATCGGCCTCGAGCCTATGCCGGATGTTGTCGCCGTTTGTCCAGACGACGGTGCTGTTCACTCCTAGGACGACCTTGACAAAAGTCGGCTCAAAGTTCGACGAGTGATCTGCCGGGTCAGCGCTGTAAGGGATGACAATTATGGTCTTACCTTGATTCTCTGCAATTGTTAGACTTGTTTTCATTACCTCGGAAAGGACGGTAGGGTTTTCCAAGGAGCTGATGACAATAGTCCGCAGCTCGTACTCGCCGCCGTGGCGTGGGATCCATGCGAGCCCGATTTCAGCTGAATAAGCCGGCCCACCAAGTTCTCCACCTTGCCATCCGAGAAACTCGGTTATCCCTTTTGAATTTCTCGCCTCGATGAGTGTCACGAACGGGGTGGCCACTTCAGCGCAGCCTATTATAGATGTGGTAACCACAAATTGTTCCCCTGCCGTGGCCTCTGTAAGGGGAGTGGAGTGCACTGTTCTCAAAGAAGGATCGAGGAGGTAAACCACGCATGATTCGGCATCCGCTGTATGCGGAAGCCAGTTTATTGCAGACTGAAAAGCAAGAACAACAAGCAAAAGCTGCACCACATTGAACGTTGCGAGTGCGGAAATTTTCCTATCGACTGAGTGCATCGCGATGGACGTAGGCCACATGAGCCGGAGTCACTATTCTGTATTGTGCATGAATTGTTCACTCTGATTGTTTTGCAGAGTTTCTGGATTTCGTCAATAAAGTGGGGTCGGCCGGATTCGAACCAGCGGCCTCCAGCGCCCAAGGCTGGCATCATACCAAGCTAGACAACGACCCCAGCAAAAGTTCGTCTTGCGGGGCGCAATTTTAAGCTAATGAAGATCAGGATATGAAGCGCAGGCGCGTCTTGCGAGCTTTGTGTAGCGTGCCGATAATTGGGATCGGATTTCCGCAGCCCTTGCATTTGTTTTCTTTGTCAAGGTTCCAAGAAGTGATGTCAAACCCGTACCTGCCGACTGCCACCTTGCCGCACTCGGGACAATAAGTATGCTCAAGAGGATGTCCCGGCACGTTTCCCAGGTAAGCGTACCTGAGCCCCGCTTCCTTTGCAACTGCATGGTGCTTCTCAAGTGTCAACACCGGCGTAGATTCGAATTCCATCATCTTGTAGTCAGGGTGGAAGCGCAGAAAGTGAATCGGAGTTTCCGGCCCCAGCTCGTCGTAGACAAATTTGCAGAGCTTTCTGGCTGAATCCAGGTCGTCTCCGACCTGCGGCACTATTAGGTCGGTGATTTCAATGTGTATCTTTGTCCTGCTCTTGAGCTCTTTCAGCGTCTGAAATATTGGATCCGCGCTTGGAATTCCGATATAACGCCGGACAAATTCCTGTTTGCCGCTGCCCTTGAAGTCTACGGTGATGCAGTCAAGGAACTTGTCCATCATGCTAACAGAATCGGGCGTGTCGTATCCGTTTGAAACAAAAATGTTAAAGATGCCGCGCTTGTGCGCTTCGAGCCCGCAATCCCTTGCGAACTCGATGAAAATTGAAGGCTCGTTGTAAGTGTATGCGATCCCCTGCGTGCCCTGCGTCGCAGCAGTTTCTGCGACTTGCGCGGGAGTCATTTCTACTCCTTCCACCTTGCGCCGCTGTGAAATGTCATAGTTCTGGCAGTACGAGCAAAGCCAGTTACATCCGCTCGTTGCAATAGAATAGATCTCCGAACCCGGCATGTAATGCGTGACTGGCTTTTTCTCGATTGGGTCGATGTGCCCTGCCATGACCCTTCCATACACAAACAGCCTGAGCTTGCCATTAACGACTCCCCTGACGCCGCAGAGTCCGATCTTGCCTTCCGGAATTTCGCAGTACCTAGCGCACGCTGTGCACTTTACCCGCCCGTTGGGCAGCTGAACGGCCAGCTCTGCGTCTTTGCCTGGGACAGAGGCCTGCATT
>DATEEE010000016.1:0-4092 GCA_035281285.1 Nitrososphaera sp. | reverse complement strand
TCGAGCTCTACTGTAAGATAATTTGAAAGTGAAGGTTCTTGGAGCCGCCAAGGAAGTAGGGCGCTCCGCGTTTCTCGTAAACTGTGAAAATACAAACATACTCATGGACTACGGCGTCCTTCTAAAGAGGGAGCCGGTTTTTCCAATGCACGTCAAGCCCAAGGAGGTCGACGCAGTCGTGGTCACCCACGCCCACCTCGACCACTCGGGATTCGTCCCGTCGCTGTACCTCTCCGGTTCGGCGGACATTCCGGCGCTTGCAACTCTGCCGACGTTTGAGCTATCCGAGCTTTTGATCCAGGACATGATCAAGCTCTCCGGGTTCTACCTGCCGTTTGAGTACATTGACGTGATGACCATGCTCAAGAGCTCTCGAAACCTGAACTACAGGGAGCCGCACATGGTAAACGACGCCAAGGTGACCCTGCACGAATCAGGCCACGTGGTTGGCGGCGCCACGGTCATTGTCGAGCACGGCGGCAAGAAGGTCTTTTACACCGGCGACATCAACACGCGCGGCTCAAAGCTGCTGCGTCCAGCCGACCTTGACTTTGGCGAAATCGACATGATGATAATCGAAAGCACGTACTCCCAGAACGAGCAGGTCCCCCGGGAGGAGTCGGAGAAGGGGCTCATCGAATTCGCATACGACGTGATAGAGCGCGGCGGAACACTTTTTGTCCCGTCGTTCTCTGTAGAGCGGGCCCAGGAAATCGCCTGCGTACTCAAGGCCTACAATTTCAAGCACAAAGTCGTGATGGACGGAATGGCGCTCAAGGCCAACCAGATAATGAGCCGGCACCCGGCGTACTTGCGAGATCCGGAAATGTTCAAGCGTGCAATAGGTGAGGCCGAATGGATCCAGGGCTGGAGCCGGCGGCGCAAGGTCGTCAACGAGCCGTGCGTCATTATTTCTCCGGCAGGCATGCTGGTCGGGGGATCTGCAATCCACTATACCCAGGGCGTAGCCGGAAGCGACAAGAACGGAATTGCAATGGTCTCCTACCAGGGCGAAGGGACACCGGGCAGGCTTTTGCTTGACAAGAAAATTGCCAACTTTGACGGCAAGATACGGAAGGTCTACGCGGACGTAAAGCGCTTTGAGTTTTCGGGCCACAACAGCAGGAGCGAGCTCTTTGAGATCCTTGACCGGGTCAAGGGCAACCCCAAGGTTCTAACCGTCCACGGCGACGGGCCTTCGTGCACCCGGTTTGCGGAAGAGATAAAGGAAAAGTACGGCTATGACGCGATGGCGCCTGACCAGGGCCAAGTATTCGAAGTATGATCGTAAAAAATACGGATCCGTACAAGCTCAAAAAGTGCGTATCGTGCAAGCGCGACATTGCGCTTGGCGAAAAATATTTCACATACCCGCTGTCGCTCCAGCAGGTCTGCCTTGCGTGCGCGGAAAAGGAAATTCCAAAAACAATAGAATCGCTGCAGAAGGACCTAGAAAAGATTCGATCCGGCTAGCTGCTTAAAGACTGGCTCTCCACCTGGACGGCCGGCTCCTCTTGGCCCGCCGGCGGGTTTTCGACTCCGCCGACCTTGCTCCCAGGATTGATGTAGGTGTAGCCGGCTCTGGTTACCACCTTGCCGTGGACGGTGCCGAAGATCTCAACGTCACCCTGCTCGTTAATGAGGTTGCCCTTGATAATTCCGAGCATCCTGCAGGTCCCCTTTCTGACCAGCATGTTGCCCAGTATCTTGCCCTTGAACTCAAGGTGGCCCGCGTTGAGAATGACGTCGCCGACTACTTCCATCAGCATCAGCGTGTCTTCAAAGACCGTAACCGTGCCGACGCGCTTGCCGTCGAGTATTTTCATTAGCCAGACTCGTAGCTCCGTGGCATAACATTAGGTGAAAAGTGCAACAAGATGCACAAACAGGTGAACTTTTTTGCCGGTTAGGCCGCAGAAGGGATCTTTTCACGCTTTGCCCAGACTGTCCTTCCCTTGTGGTCAAAGAGCTCCACGGATCGCTCCGTGAGAAGCCTCTTCCTGATCTCGTCAGCCTCTGAAAATTTCTTTTCCGCCCTGAGCCTGTTCCTCTCGGCAACCAGAGACTCGATCTCGCCGCGCTCTTGGTCACTCGCCTCTTCGGCCCTAAGCCCTAGTATGCTCATTGCCCTTTCAAGGAAAGGCGTTGCCGCGCCTGTCATGTCCTTCGTCAGTTTGTCAGACGCGGCGTGCTGGTTGAGTCTTGCGACGAACTTCATCAGCGCAGTCAGCGCAAGGGAAGTGTTCATGTCGTCCTGCATCGCGGTGTCAAACGCCGTCGAGGACTCTTCAGCAAGCGCTTCGACAGCGGCGACTTCGCCGCCGTTGCCCGTGGCTGCGCGCAGCTCAAACAGGCAGGTTTCAATCTGCCGCCACCGCTGGACCGACTCTTTCAGCAGGTCGTCCGTATAGTCGAGCGGCTTGGCGTAGTGGACTGACATGCAGTACAGCCTGAGAGTGTTCATTCCCCAGCCCTGGAGGGCTTGGCTTATCGTTACAATGTTTCCAAGCGACTTGCTCATTTTTTGCGAATTGATCGTGACCATCCCGCTGTGCATCCATATTTTTGCAAACCTCTTGCCGGTGAACGACTCTGACTGGGCGATCTCATTTTCGTGGTGCGGGAATACAAGGTCGTGGCCGCCGCCGTGGACCTCAAAGTCGTTTCCGAGGTACTTGAGCGACATGGCGGAGCATTCGATGTGCCAGCCGGGCCGCCCCTTCCCCCACGGGCTCTCCCAGACTGGCCCGTCCGAAAAGAACTTCCAGAGCGCGAAATCAAGCGGGTCTTCCTTTGACTGGTCGACTTCGATTCTTGCGCCGGCCTCTAGCTCCTCGACTGGCTTTTTCGAGAGCTTGCCGTACGCGGGAAACGACCTCACCCGAAAGTAGACGCCGTTCAGCGTCAGGTAGGCGTGGCCCTTGTCGATTAGCGACCCTATCAGCTCTATCATCTCTTTTATGTGGTCAGTCGCCTTTGGGTGGTGCGTTGCCATCATGACGTTGAGGCCGCCGAAATCCCGGAAATAGTTTGCGATGTACTTTTCCGAAATCTCCTCGGCGGGCCGGCCCTCGGCCTTTGCCCTGTTGATGATCTTGTCGTCCACATCGGTGAAATTCTGGACAAACTCTACGTTGATCCCCTTCGATAGCAGATAGCGCCTAAGCACGTCAAAGACTATCACAGTCCTTGCGTGGCCGATGTGGGAGTCGTCATACACGGTGACGCCGCAGACGTACATCCTGACCGTGCCGTCGCTCGGCTCTAGTTCTTCGACCTGGCGGCTGAAAGTATTGTAAAGTCTCAAGTGTCCAGCCGGTCTGCTCCCTGCCTGGCTTTTTAGTTTTGTCTAGACTTCGATGTAAATGTCGCTTCCCTTTACGTCCACCTTGTAGGTCGTGAGCTTTACTCCCTCAAGGTAATCGAGCAGCTCTCCTGTCCTGATGTTGTAGTGCCAGGAATGCAGCGGGCATTCGACCACTTCGCCGTCAATTTTGCCGGGTGCAAGCGAACCGTCCTGGTGCCTGCAGAGGGCTTCTATGGCGTAGTACTTGCCCCTGGCGTGGAAGAGAGCGACCCTCGTCCCGTTGACATTGAGCTCCTTTCCCCCGTTTTCCTTGATCTCGCCCGTCTGGGCAACTTTGACGAGTGCCAAATTCGATCATCTGCTCTGCCTTTTCGCTTTATAATGCTTATCAGTGTAGGTAGAGCCCGATTCCGCCACATCTAAATAACGCCCGGGCAACTATACGCTCGTCAGTCCCGTCATGGCGTCTGCTAACAAGCTCGTTGCCATTGGAATCGTTGTCTTTATCGCCCTTGGCGCCGGCATCGCACTATATGGCTACCAGCAGGCAATCTACCCTGTCGACACTTCACTGGGGTACCTTGCAAGGGCCGAAACTGCGCAGACCCCGGAAGACCTTGCCAGCTACGTCATTCTGGCAAAGCGGGCGCTTCCTGACGAGGGCAACCCGGTCTGGTCATTTCCAACCGCAAGGACGGACTTTGCGCTGATTCAGGCAGAGCTGGACCGAATACTTTCGAGGGCCAACTCGATCTCCTCGCTGGAAACCTACAGCACCGAGTACA
>DATEEE010000015.1:0-11918 GCA_035281285.1 Nitrososphaera sp. | reverse complement strand
TCCAGAGCAAATGAAAGCGTGGTGTCTGTCATTGTAAAATTCACTCGCTCCAGATCAAAGTCCTCGAACAGTGACTCGTACTGTTCCTTCAAGTAGATGGACCATTTTCTACCCATGTCATGATGGATGGTATAGGAGTGTTTTGTGTAATTGACATCATGCCTGTAGGGGTAGCCCGCAATCCTGATCCATGTCTCAATGACATCGAGTGCCGACGTAATGTTGTACTCGTTTCGGAGCATCAGGACAAAGTCCCTGGTGCCTCTCTTCGCTATGCTTTCTGCAATTTCGGCATGTCGCTCCTCCGGAATTAACTTTAAGAGTTCCACGATCAGCGCTTTCCTCACAGTAATGAATCCTGCCTTTGCAGCATTCGAATGCCAATCAATGTGCTGCTTGAAAATGTGCGAGGCTAGCGTGTTGAGGCTAATGTCCTTGTGCATCGCCTCGTTTCGGAGCTTTCGTATGATAGTGTCGTCAAGTCTGAACGCGATCGTGTTGGTCTTGTGCTTTTTTTCCATGCTTTTCAAGAGCGTATGCGCATATTGCTTGCCCGACGGGTTTGATAAAGCTATATTGGACTCCGCTTCTGTCGTTGGCGGCCACTTGCCGAATCCGGATTGTGTTTGCTACCAGAGCATTGCGAAGCCGACAGGGCTCGGTTGGCCGGTGCCAGAAGTCACTGGTGAGAGGCTGCCGGACTGGTACATTTCCAGCATTCCACTCGTTTGTGGCGAAGTTGCCAGGAACACTGCCAACACCATGATCACCAGGATTGAGCAGGCAACGATCATACCGCGATGACGTGTTACCATTTCTGCACTATGGAGCCCAGAGTACCTAAAAAGGCGTACGCAGACGGAAGGCGTGCCATTGATAGGTGCTTTCCTTCTATCTTTTCTGACGCGCTCCGGAACCCGCCTACAGACCGCTTCCGGTTACCCGACCATGGAACTGAACCCAATAGGGGAATCCGTGGCCGAAAATGAACCGATTGTGTGCAAGCCCTTTGATCAAATCCCTGGATTGAAAGCTTGCAACCAGAGCGTGTGGCGAGTGGGCAGGCCGGCACGAATTGGGTATTCGGGGCTGGACTTGAAAAACGAATCTTCGCTAGATTGCCGATTCGCCGACTTGTTTTGTTGTGAGGTCTGCAGCCAGCGGGATGTCTGTCACGAATACCTTGCCTCCCGGCGACTGTCCCCCCAGCGACTCGAGAAGTCGATTGATCAGATCCTGCACCTGGTTATCAGTTACGATCACCTCCACCTTTAGACGCGGTATGAACTCTGGGGTGTAGTGCTTTGTGCCGCGTCCAACGGAGATAGAGGACGGTTTGAATTTGCCCCTTCCTTCTATCCTGTAGTAGCTCATGCCGCCGACATTCGCTGCTTTAAGGAGATCGTTTACTTCCTTTAGGTGCCTGTCCGGGATTATAATTTCAAGTTTCTTCATCTTTTGCGCCTGTATCATGTGGCCGGTCATAATAAAAGGGGCGGGTACACTGCCATGCAACTGCATCGGCCCACTCGCTCGGGAGGCGTGCCTCCGAAGAACATTCTAAATACAGCTTGGCTGTTGAGAATTCGGGATGGGCCAGCGGTCGGCGGGCGCAGCAAGAAATCATTGTGCACATGGAGGGATCTACTCTGTCGATCACAGGCGGGTCAGGCTTGATTTTAGCTCAAGCGTCAATCCGCTCGGAACCCCGGCCAGAGCAATTGCAGCGATCACAAGAGGGGCCCGTCAGCTAGCCGCCAAGTATCCTGATCCAGAATGCTCCGATTTGCGCAAAATGCTTGCAGATTATACTGGGGCCGTGCCTGAAAACATTGTGGTCGGCAACGGGGCCGTTGAGATCATTTACTGGTTTGCCAGGGCTTTCGCAGGTAGCCGCGTGGTGGTGCCGGCCCCAACCTTTTGCGAGTACGAGCTGGCGGCCGGCAGGGCAGGTGCCAAAGTGGACTTTGTTCAGTTGGGCCAGTACGAACTGGAAGCTGACTCTGTCATCCGAGCAGCAAGGGGAGCAGACGCCGTTTTTCTCTGCAACCCGAATAACCCCACTGGTCTGCTCTCCAGTTGCGAGGTAGAGCGAATCTTGGAAAGGGTAGGCAAAGAGACCATGATATTGCTCGACGAATGCTTTATCGAGCTCACAGATGAGGCTACGAAGAACAGCCTTGTACACAGAATTGGAGAGTTCGACAATCTGGTTATCCTTCGCTCCCTCACGAAATCCTTTGCGCTTGCCGGGCTACGGGTGGGGTACGCCGTGTCCAGCAGCCGCGTCGCAGGCATGATGCGGGAGCAGAGGATCCCTTGGAATGTAAACGGAGTGGCGCAGGCGGCCGGCGTTGCGGCCCTTTCAAGCAAGGACTACCTAAGACGCGCTGTCAAGCTCGTGTCAGCGCAGCGAAAGTTTCTCTTTCAGAGTCTGAGCAAAATGAATACATTTGCCCCTCACCGCTCTGACGCAAACTTTTTCATGCTCGACCTGGGAGACCGGAACTCCACCAAGTTCAGGGATAAACTACTTGCAGATACAGGCATTCTGGTAAGAGACTGCAGCACTTTCACGGGCATGGACTCGCACCACGTAAGGATTGCAGTGAGGAATCGCAGAGAAAACATTGCGCTCATTGGGGCCCTGGAGGCGCTCGACAACGGCTAGGCGCGCTCGGCTGCTTATGATCCAGGGCACTTCATCCGGCGCCGGCAAGAGTACTATTGTGACGGGATTGTGCCGCCTGCTTTCAGACGAGGGATACAGGGTGTCGCCGTTCAAGTCGCAAAACATGTCCTCGAGCTTTTTCACGACAAGTGGCGGCGCGAGAATAGCGGGGGCGCAGGCCGTGCAGGCCATGGCGGCAAGGCGCGCCCCGGAGCCGAGAATGAACCCCATCCTTCTAAAGCCTCTAGGGGAATACCGGAGCAAGGTGTATCTTGCCGGCAGGATGCATTCTGAAATGCACGCTAGAGACTACTATGAAAAGTTTGTAATGCAAACAGGCTTTCCGAAAGCGCTCGAGTCGCTGGACAGCCTTCGCAAAGAAAACGACGTGGTCGTAATCGAGGGTGCCGGCTCGCCGGCGGAAATAAACATTGCCCGTTATGACATTGCAAACATGCTTTTGGCAGAGAAGACGAATGCGCCGGTCGTTGTCGCGGCTGACATTGAAAGGGGCGGTTGCTTTGCCAGCATCGTCGGAACAATCTCACTTCTGAGGCCCGCGAACAAGAAGCTCGTGAAAGGATTTCTGATTAACAAGTTCAGGGGCGACATGCGTTTGCTTGAGCCGGCCATCAAGCAGGTGCGAAGGATAACAGGGAAACCTGTGCTGGGCGTCATCCCCAAGATCGAGTTTGAACTGCCCGAGGAAGACTCGCTCGTGGGCAGCGGTGAGCATCGAGCCAAAGGCGGAGAGGTTATCGCTTCCGAGTCATGGAACCGGCAGATCGACCTCGTGGGAAAGGCAATAAGGCAAAGCGTGGATATGGCTGCCATTAAGGAGATAGCAGGCATTTGATCCCGCTGGTTGCGGCGCTAGCGCTGGGACTCGGTCTCGACGTGGCGTTCGGAGACCCGCCAAACAGGTACCATCCCGTTGCCTGGCTAGGCAGGGTTATCGGTTATGCCATCCCCCGACTAAAGTCCAGAAGTGGCAACGTCGAAAGGGCAAAGGGCACCGCTTTTGCAATAGCAATAACCGCTGCGTCAGGCCTTCTGGCGTACTTGATTGCATCTGCCGGCACCTTCGTTGCCGGCGCGGCAGCATTTGCTATCGTATCCGCGATGGTGCTAAAGCTTGCAATCGCGGTCAGGGGAATGGAAAGACATTCCCGGTCCATCATCGGCTGCCTGGAAAGTGGCGACCTTGACGGTGCGAGGCAGAACCTCTCCATGATCGTAAGGAGGCGAACAGACGATCTCTCCGAGCAGCTTGTCCTGTCTGCCACAATTGAATGCATAAGCGAAAGCACCGTCGATGGCATCACAGCGCCGATCTTTTACTTTTCACTATTCGGACCCGCGGGCGCCGCGGCGTACAGGGCAATTAATACTTTAGATTCTATGGTCGGATACAGAGACGAGTACTTCCTGAACATTGGCTGGATGTCGGCACGCCTTGACACCGCGGCGAACTACATCCCAGCCAGGCTAACTGCATTCTTGATGGTTGTCTCTGCAAAAATTATTGGGGCGGACTGGTCGAATTCGCTGAGGGTTCTTAGGCGCGATCACACGAGGACCTTCAGCCCAAATGCAGGCTACCCAATGGCCACGATGGCAGGAGCACTAAGGGTAAGGCTTGAAAAAATAGGGCACTACTCTCTTGGAGACGATCAAGAGCCCGCAACAATTGCGAAGTGCCGCAAAGCAATTTCAATAATGCAGCTGACCACCTTGCTGTTCTGTGCACTCGTCTCGCTGCCGGTGATGTCAGTTTTATATCTGGCAGGCTGGTGGAGGCTCTTGTTTGGCATTCCTTAGCCCAGTCCGCTCGGTACTCGCCTTTCTCACAGTGCTGCCCGCGGGCTCACGAGACCACGACATATACTACGTGGCCAGAAACATGTACCTCTTTCCCGTGGCCGGCATCGTAATCGGCGCACTGGTTGGTGCGATGGCTTTTGGCATTTCCGGGTATGTTCACCCGCTGGTCGTCGGCCTGCTTGTCACTGGTGCCCTTGTGATAATCACTGGCGTCCACCATACCGACGCCCTCGCGGACTTTGCCGACGGCATGATGGCAAAGGGGGACAAGGAAAAAAAGCGCAAGGCGATGCAAGATCCGGCAGTTGGCTCGGCGGGCGTTGCGGCCCTTGTCATGTATTTTGCCGGAATGATCATAGTGTTTAACACAGGTGCCTTGCAGGGTTACGGCATACTTGCTGGCATCATTACGGCAGAGGTTATTGCCAAGTACCTCATGGTGCTCCTTGCCCACAGGGGCACTTCGGCGTGGGAGGGATTCAGCTCGCCGTTCACCGCTGCCATGAAGGACAGGCGCAAAATCATTGCTGCCTCGGCCATAATGATCGTCATTGTCTGGTTCTCCAGCAACTTTGCCGGTCTTGCTGCGCTCGCGGTCTCGCTGGCAATTGCAGCGCTCCTGAATCACGTTTCACGAAAAAGCTTTGGGGGAATTTCGGGTGACGTACTTGGGGCAACAAACGAGATCACGCGGCTAGCCTCGCTACTTGTTCTTGCGTCAGTGGTAATATGATTGCGGTCGTGATGTGCGGAGGCCGCGGGACCAGGATGGGAGGAGGCATTGAAAAGCCGCTTCTCCCGGTTGGCGGCGTGCCGATGATTTCGCGTGTCATTGACGCCCTCAAGGGCTCGGACAGCTTTGAAAGGATAATTGCAGTGGTATCGCCCGGCACGCCGGCCACATCGAAATTCCTGGACGGTATGGGAATACAAGTCATCGAAACGCCGAGCCTGGGGTATTCGCGCGACCTCTCGCTCGTTCTGACCAAAATCAGGCCTGCAAAGGCTTTGGTCGTTTCTGCCGACATGCCGCTCTTGACTCCAGAGGTCGTGCGCTACCTGGCGTCGTCAACCCAATCAAAACCCGTCCTTTCTGTGGTCGTGCGCAAAGAGTTCGTGGAGTCCCTCGGTTTTGCCCCCAGTGTTTCGCTAATAGTCGGCGGAACCGAATGCTGCCACTCCGGCGTCGGGCTATTTGACACCCAGCGGCAAGAATTTGGGAAGGACGCGGTGGAAGAGTACCTTTTCATGGAGAGGAGGGAAGTGGCCGTAAACGTTAACACGCAAAAAGAGCTGCAGCTGGCGGAGAACTTACTGGTCCAGCGCGCCCAGGACTTTTCCTAGAATCGCCGCCTTGCTCCCTGACTTTTCAGCCAGGAGCTCGCCGCACGACTTGCACGAGATGTCTGACGTCGTGTGAGAAAATACCACTGCCTTTTCGCCGCACTTCCCGCACTGCACGGAAAGGAAGGCGCTTCTCGGCTTGGGTATCATTATGCTTTCTCGCTTCATTTTCCTATCATATCTCCAGCTTGCGTATCCTCTGGCCCTGCTTCATCGTCTTGAACTGGCATGTTTTACAGGTATAGCGCAATGTCATTTTTTTCGTGGTCTTGGCAGTTCGTTTCAGCTCGGGGAATTTCTGGCCGCCGTAGCCTTTCTTGTCCTCGGCGTGCCTCCTTGCGCCCTCTGCCACGACGCGGTCCTTGCCTTTCTTGTACAGGCCAACGGACTGGACGGTGTGGGTCTTGCACCGGGGGCAGAACTTGCGCATTTCCTTCTGCATCTTCATATGCTTAGTCGAGTCTTGCTTGGGGTAATTTAATGTATATCTGGGATCTGACGAGACGGTCGGCGCAGTAAATCTAATATACTACTATGTTGACCCTTCTGACATGGTCTTTGAATTCCTGATAAAGCAAACCATAGACCCCGCCGCATTTCCTGTATGGATTCCGCTGACCTTTGGTCTGGCCGTTGGCCTGGGCTATGTCATTGCTTCTGCAATGAGACGGAAGCGCTAAACTAGGCGCCGGCCTTCTATTTTTCTTCCCGAGTTTATGTTTATAGGCATCTTCACACTCTGAAAACCAGATGGGTCTCTTTCGCCAGAAAAACGAATGCGAAGATTGCCATGAAAAATTCAAGGACTATGACGAGCTCGTCATGCACGCCCGCGATTCGCACAAGCATCACGTGGTAAAGTGCAGCGGCTGCGGCAAGCTTTTCCTTCACGAGAAGGAAAGGCTGCACCATGAAAGAGAGGAGAAGGAGAAGAAGGTAGACGCCCGCAGACACAAATTTTAATTCCCCATGAATACGGATCGAAGCCATGGAGTTTCCTGTGAAATTAGGCGCGGCCAAGGAGCGAACCATCACTGTCAGCTCGAACCAGACCACCAGCTTTCTCTGGGAGGGCGAGAACGTGCTTTCTACTCCGTCAATGATTAGCGAAATGGAAGAGACCTGCAGGATGCTGCTAAAGGAGCAAGTCATTCCGGACAGGCAGTGGGATTCCGTGGGTACTGTGGTTGAGGTTAAGCACCTGGCAGCCACACCGGTCGGCGCGGAGGTCACCCTCAAGGCAAGGGTCACCTCTTTTGAAGGGCGCCGGGTGATGTTCGAGGTCCAGGCCTTTGACCGGCTCGAAAAGATCGGGGAAGGAAGGCATGAAAGATTCATGATAAACGTACCTCGCTTCAGGGCCAATTTTGACGAGAAGGTAAAAAAGCTGTCTTCACGACCCAGGCAATAATCTATAAAAGACGGTGAAAGGGTCTGTATGTATTCTATAGGTGAGTTGGAGTGTCCATTCAGACAACCGCTGGCGGGATGCCAGTTATAATTTTAAAGGAAGGGACGAAGGAAAGCAAAGGTAAGGAAGCCCAGAAGAACAACATCGCTGCCGCAAAGCTGATCGCCGAGATCGTCAGGTCGAGCCTTGGTCCACGGGGCATGGACAAGATGCTTGTCGATTCGCTCGGCGACGTAACGATAACCAATGACGGCGCAACGATTCTCAAAGAGATTGACGTTCAGCACCCTGCAGCAAAAATGATGGTGGAAGTGGCGAAGTCAGTCGACGCCGAAGTCGGTGACGGCACGACATCTTCTGTCGTTTTTGCCGGCGCGCTGCTGGAAAAGGCAGAGGACCTGATAAACAAGGATGTCCACCCATCGGTGGTGGTGGACGGGTACAATGCCGCTGCCGATCAGGCTCTGAAGCTTTTGGAAAAGATCGCAATCAATGTTGATGTCGCGGACAAGGATCTGCTGCTGAAAATCACAAGAACCAGCATGGACTCGAAATTGGTCTCCGAGGATAGCCCCGTGCTCGCTCAAATAGTAGTGGATGCCACCAGGCAGGTCGCGGAAAAGACCGACGGAGGCCTCAAGGTGGATCTCGACGACATCAAGGTGGAAAAGAAGGCGGGCGGTTCGATGCGCGACACCAAGCTGATCAAGGGAATTGTCCTTGACAAGGAGGTGGTGCACGCGGGCATGCCGAAAAGGATCGACGGAGCAAAGATAGCTCTCGTTAATTCGGCGCTTGAAATAGAAAAGACAGAGATGAGCGCTGAGATCCGCATTTCTGACCCGCAGCAAATGCAAATGTTCCTTGAAGAAGAAAACAGGATGCTCAAGTCGATGGTCGACAAGCTAGTCGGCTCGGGTGCCAACGTCGTGCTGTGCCAGAAGGGCATCGACGACATTGCGCAGCACTACCTGGCCAAGGCCGGCATATTGGCGGTAAGAAGGGTAAAGGAAAGCGACATGACCAAGATGTCCAGGGCCACAGGAGCAAGGATGGTAAACAACCTTGACGATCTCACGGCAAAGGATCTTGGGAGCGCACAGCTTGTCGAAGAGCGCAAGGTTGAGACGGACAAGTGGGTCTTTATCGAAGGCTGCAAGAATCCAAAGGCTGTCACAATCCTGGTCCGAGGCGGCTCTCAGAGAGTGGTTGACGAAGCCGACAGGTCTCTTCATGACGCACTCATGGTAATGAAGGACGTTCTCGAGCACCCCAACATCGTTGCGGGTGGAGGAGCGCCAGAGGCGTACATTTCTAGCGAGCTCAGGCAGTGGGCTAGCAGCCAGGAAGGCCGGGCGCAGCTGGCAGTCCAAAAGTTTGCAGATGCCCTCGACCAGATCCCGCTTTCATTGGCGGAAAATGCCGGAATGGATCCAATCGATACAATGACGGAGCTGCGTTCCAAGCAGAGCAAGGGCGCCAAGTGGACCGGAGTCGACGCAAGGAACACAACGGTTACGGACATGTTCAAGCAGAATGTTCTCGAGCCGCTTGTCGTCAAGCAGCAGATCATCAAATCTGCAACCGAGGTTGTGTCGATGCTACTGAGGATCGACGACGTGATAGCTTCAAGCAAGTCCAAGGGCCCAGCCGGACCTCCAGGCGGAGGTATGGGCGGCATGGGTGGAATGGGCGGCATGGACATGGAGTAGCCGCTCCTCATTCTTTCCTTTTTACAAATACCCTTATACTTCAGCGTCGCTCGCGAATTCCGTGTCCCTTATCGAAAAGCTGAAGCAGCTAAAGATTCTCGGCTCTATAGTGGTGATGCCGGATTTTTTCGTTGACAGAATAATCAGGCTCGATTCGAAAGATGCGCTCTGCGATTTCCTTGCAGAAAAAGCTGGGCAAGGAGGAGGGAGTATCCGGGGCGTGCCAACATCAGACGTGAAGGGCGGCAACGCCTTGAACGTGGCGTACTGCCTTGCAAAGCTGGGCTCGAAGGTGACTTTATTCACAGTGGCCGACGAGCTGGGTTCAACAATGATAAGGCAGTCGTTTTCCCAGTTCGGCGACAGGGCCAGCGTCAGGATCTCAGAAGGCAAAGGCGGCCTTACGACTTCGTTTGAATTCCCGCACGGGGAAACCAGGGTTAACGTCATGGTAAGTGACATCGGCGACAATGCGAACTTTGGCCCAGAAAGGATAAGTTCCGAGTCCGACAGGGCGGTGCTCAAGAACGCCGACGGCGTGGTAGTGACCAACTGGGCGAGCAATCTCAAGGGCACCGATCTCGCAGAGTTTGCTTTCAGGAATTCACCGAGCGCGTTTCATTTTGTCGATCCCGCGGACATTGAAACCAGAAAGGCCGAATTCTGCGACTCGCTGGCCAGGCTTGCGGAAGTGACCGACGTGCTAAGCATAAACGAAAATGAATGCAATTCACTTTTGTCAGGTCTAAAACTGGCAGGCGCCCTCGGCCCGGGATTTGGTCCCAAGGAAGTCAAGGATGCCGCAAAGGCGATCTCTGGGAGGATAGGGATCAGCGTGGACCTCCACACGAGGGTTGGATCCGCATGGTCTAACGGCAGAGACAGCGAATTCGTTCACGCGATCAAGGTGGAAGCAAAGACGATTACAGGCGCCGGTGATGCATGGGATGCCGCCGACATGCTCGGGTACCTCGCTGGGCTGGAGCCGCGTGAGCGCCTCCTTCTTGCCAACTGCTGCGCGTCGCTATATGTCAGAACCGAGAACGGCGATCCGCCGGTCATGAACAAGGTCTTTGAGATCATCGAACGAATACAGTAGCCTGGCCGGGGTGATGAGGGAATTCTTTGGGCAATAATTCTTAAGCAGAATCGCTCGCAGAAATGACGCATGATCGAATCACAGGACGCAGTGAATATTGTCGAGACTGTGGCAAAGAATCTCCTGGGAGTGGCCAGGAACGCATCCAACTTTGAAAAACTGCCCGACACGTTCTGGGGTTACTTTGCGCGCGGTCACGACGGCAAGGGCAAATTCGCAGTCATTGTGACTTATTCGGAAAAGGGGGACGACGTGGAGGCCCTCATCCGGTCGTACGAAAACTGGGTGGCGGGCAACAAGGTCAGGTCATCTGATCAATCAGCCACTCCCTGAATCGGCCAATCGCATGATCCTCTGATTGCTTGACAAAGGCAGGGTCCTTGAGCCTCCACTGGTCCTGTGGAATGCCGTCAAAAAACTCCTGCATACAGAGGATGAATCTGAACCGCAGGTTTCGCGGGTTCTCCACTATACCATAGCGAGAAATAATTGCGCTGATTTTCCCGAAAGCTTGATCATAATCGCGCTTGAAAGGCTCGAGTGCAAATACATCTCTGAGGATGCCGCTGATCGACTCGAGGTCGTCTCTCAGCGTGACTTCCATTCCAAGGCCTACTTTAGGGTTGCGAGTTTTTTCAGGTAAGTGACTTCCATATTGGAATCGAGATCAAAGCCGTACTTCGATGCCAGGTAATGCAGCAGTGCGGCGGATTCGGTGATTTCCAACTTGGCGTGCTCAAGATTGTTCTTTTCTATCGCAAACGCGATCTCTCCAATTTCCCTGACAAGGTGTATAAAAGCTGCTGACCGGTCATCACCAAACTTTCTGTTGTAGTATTCAACCGCGGTATTGCTCATGGAACGAGAATGAAAGCGCTCGGTATTAAAAGTACAGTCAAGATGTTGCGGGTGGCTAGAATTTGAATCGCACTTGCGCGGAGTTGGCTACCTGTTGCCTTCCTGAAATGCCGTGAGCGCCCGATTGTGGTCATATATCCCGAATTTGCGGTGCCAGATCAGCGCCCCGGCAAACGCCAGGTTACCGGCGTTGTAAAGCGGGAAGAATATCGCTCCCAGGTTTTCAAACGTCAGGAAGGTCATGTTGGTGAAGGCAATGTCAGCGCCTGCTATCATGATGAGACCTATCGAGATGAAAAGCCAGGGAGTATAAGTAAGCAGGCCGTTGCGTAAGGTGAGAAGTAGTAGCAGTGACGGAGCGATCAGTACCGCGTCGCCGATCGGGTAGATGAATCGAACAAGAAGTAAGGGGTTATCCAGGAGGCCGTCGCCGAAGGAGCTCATCAGGGTGAACGTTGTGAGCCCCATCATTATTGATACGCCGGCAAGCACAGCGAGCATGTGCGTGCCCTTTGCGGCAAACCCGAAGAACCGGTACGTCCTGAAAACATAGTATCCAAAGAATGCATATGTCGCAATCCACGGCGCTTCCGCCATGGAAATCGTGCCAAGAGGAACTTGCAGCACCATCGTTTCATATGAATAGACGAGTTCCCCGGCGAACCAACACCCGAGTCCGATCGCAAGTGCCAAGTAGGTCCTACCGTAAAGCCCGGATGTCTTTTGACTCAGGACTACCGAAAATGCCGCCGCAATCGCGATGGCTGCGGTGACTGTGACCGAAAGCGGGCTGTTAAGAGGGTTCCCTTCGGGCTGAGCTAGGATTGCCAAGAACATCGCAGTGAATGCCGTCATAACGGCGATCCCGATGGCTCGCCTCATGATGTCCGGGCTGAGCACGGGAGGTCTTGATATTTCCATGTCGTTCACACGAAGGTCTGATCACGGGTACCGTGGACTTCGAGCCACATTTTGATCTTGTCGACAGGGTTTTGCATG
>DATEEE010000014.1:0-2586 GCA_035281285.1 Nitrososphaera sp. | reverse complement strand
GATGCACCCGCAAGAATTTGCTGCCAGAAACGGGCTGGAATTCCAGAACGCGCCAGACGAGGATCAGCTCCGCGAGCTGGAGCTGCTGCTGGATAATGTCCAAGCACGGGGCTACCAAGTCGTCACGCTTTCGGAACTTTCTAGAACCGCGATTGTTCCGGAATTCCCCGTCCAAGTGCTGGTTGCAGCCGGATCACTTGCATTACTCTGGTTCCTCGGCAGCTACAAACGCCTGGCCGCAAGATTCTGGCATTAGTTCACTTAATAATATAAGCAGACCTTTGGTACCCGAGCACGATAAATATTGACGTTACACGATACACACTCGATTGCTGCAGAAATGATCCCGATTAACAAGCCATGGATGGACGAGCAGGAGCAAAAGGAAGTTTTGAAGGTGCTTGAAGAAAACGCCCTCACCACGGCTGCCAGGGACGGCGGCAGGCGCGTAAGGGACTTTGAATCCGAGCTGGGCCGGTACCTTGGGGTAAAGCATGTGCTGGCGGTGAACTCGGGGACCGCGGCGCTCCACGCCGCGCTTCTTGCCCTTGGCATCAAGCGAGGAGACGAAGTGCTGCTCCCAGCATTCACGTTCGTCGCAACGGCTAACGCCGTGGCAGCAACCGGCGCCAGGCCAGTATTTGTCGATATAAAGCGCTCCGACTATACACTTGACCCGTCCGACCTAAAGTCAAAGATAACCAGGAAATCAAAGGCGGTCATTCCCGTACATCTCTACGGCCACCCTGCGGACATGGACGAGATATCTGAAATTGCGGATAAGAAATCGATCAGCATCGTCGAGGATGCCTGCCAGTCTCTGGGCTCGACGTTCAGGAAAAAGCAGACCGGGACCTTTGGGGTGATGGGCTGCTTTAGCATGTATGCCAGCAAGGTCCTGACCGCAGGCGAAGGCGGCGCGGTGGCAACTGACAGCGACGAGCTGGCCGACAAGATAAAGATGATAAGGAACCACGGGATGGTCGAAGGCTACGACACCCGCGTGCTGGGGTTAAACCTGCGCCTGCCAGAGCTTTCCGCGGCAGTCGCAAAGATCCAGATGAAAAAGCTGGAAAAGATGCTGCAACTCCGGAGGCGCAACGCGGAGCTGTTGTCAAAGTTACTCCTCCCCTATGCGGCAGGGCTTGGAATCAGGATCCCCGAGGAGGCAGCGGATAAGCGCTTCAACTGGTACCTCTACACCGTCGCATTCAAAGCAAGCAGAGACAGGATCAAGGACACTCTGGCAAAAGAAGGCATTGGAGCGGCAGTTTACTACAACCCACCGGTTCACAAGACCCCGTACTACAAGGAGCTCGCGCCCCGGACAAGGTTGCAGTCAACAGAGTGGGCGGCCGGTCACGTGCTGTCGCTTCCCGTGCATCCGTACGTAAGCGAAGACGATATTGCGCGTATAGCCCGCGGCGCAAAGCTGGCAGCGGGAAAAGGCATATCATAAAAAACACACCTAGAATTAGTATCATAAATTTCGATGCATTTTTATACGATCATTCCGGCAACTAGAAACTGGAAATGCCGATAGACACCGGGGATACAACCTGGATGCTTATCTCGACAGGGCTTGTAATGATGATGACGCCGGCCCTGGGCTTTTTCGAAGCCGGTCTTATCCGGGCCAAGAACACGCTTTCTATCATTATGCAGACTTTTTCCGGCCTCGCGATTCTTTCGATCCTCTGGTTCATCATTGGCTTCACACTGGTCTTTGCCCCGTCGCAAGGAGGAATCATTGGCGGCCTTGACTGGTTTTTCTTTAACAACGTCCCGATTAATGACTCGGTCGACTACGCGCCGACGATCCCCGGCGTGACCTTTGCGTCATACCAGATGATGTTTGCGGTTATCACTCCTCTTCTTATTACGGGCGCCTTTGCTGAGAGGCTAAAGTGGAGCTCGTTCTTTGTATTCATTATCGCGTGGAGCCTTGTAGTCTATTACCCGCTTGCGCACTGGATCTGGGGAAGGGGATGGCTCGCAGATCTGGGCGTATTCGACTTTGCTGGCGGAATCGTGATTCACACCAGCGCGGGACTCGGCTCGCTTGCCGCGGCCCTCGTGCTGGGCCGTAGAAAGAACTTTGGACCCGACATCATGGTGCCGCATAACATCCCCCTGGCAGTCATTGGCGCGTCACTCCTGTGGATTGGGTGGTTCGGCTTTAATGCCGGGAGCGCCCTGGCGTCCGGCAGCCTTGCGGCGAACACTCTCCTCGTTACTCACATTGCATCGGCCACCTCGGCCATGGTCTGGATAGGGCTTTCATGGAAGCGGTCAGGCAAGCCTTCGACCACTGCGGTAATCAACGGAGCCATAGCTGGCCTTGCAGGAGTCACGCCCGCAGCTGGATTTATCAGCGCGCAAAACTCTTTCCTGCTTGGAATAGTCCTCGGGTTTGCCTCGTACTATGCCATCCTGCTTCTCAAAGAGCATCTAAAGATAGACGACGCGCTCGACGTTAGCTCGGTCCACGGCGTGACGGGGATCATAGGCGCGCTGGCCATAGGCATAATTGCAAGCACAGCCATCAACCCCGCAGGCCCGGACGGCCTTGCATACGGCAACCCC
>DATEEE010000013.1:0-9104 GCA_035281285.1 Nitrososphaera sp. | reverse complement strand
TTGCCCACCATATCGGGCGGAGTCTTTGCAAAGAGATCCACGAGGTGGCCTGTCAAGGATATCCTGCTGGATGTCTTACCCATCTGCTGGAAGGTCTCTACCAGAGCGGCAAAATCCAAGCCAAGGACAGCATCTATTTCTTGGTGCTTAAAGTTTTGTCTTGTCCGAATGAATAATAAAGGGACGGAGGCTCGTAGCTAAAAGAGATGGGCGGAAACAAGAAAAAGCCAACGTCGGCCTCAGACAAGGGAGCTCAGACAGGTCCCGGCGGCGCCGAAATAAAATCCGGCGAGGAAAAGAAAAAGACGCCAAAGCCACAGCAAAAGCAGAAATTGGCCGTGCTAGTGGAGGAACCGGCAGGGATGAAGGCTATTCAGGGAATGAAGGCCATTACTTCTCAGGCGCTCGCAAGAAACGTGGGCGTAAAGATCTCTGTGGCCAACACATTCATCAAATCGCTTGAAGCCAAGGGGCTGCTGAAGCCAATTGGCGGATACAGTGGTCACCGCGTCTACCAGCTGATCAAGCAGTAGCAGACTTTCGCAGCACCATTACGTCGCCCGGCTTTGTCGACTCCACTAGTTCGAGACTACCCGTAACCCGGCCTAGCGGGTTCATAGGCTGAGAGCTCCCGTCCTTTAGAAAGATGCATACCGATCCATTTGAAATGAGCAGCGCGAGGTCTCCTCGCTTGAAAGTTGTCTTTTGCTTCTCTGCTCCTATTACGAGGCCCGTTTCAAAATAGACAAAAGATTCGCCAAAGCGGTGAACTCGTCCCTGCAAGGGGAGACCATTAATTAGTGCCCTGGAAGTCGTGGGGGCCAGGTGCCTGATCAGCTCGCACTTTTCCGATCCCCGCCCAGGTATTTCCAGCTCTAACTGCAGCCGTGAAACCGAGCCCGCTGCCGGAGTGGCCTGTTCCATGTGCGATCTCTTTCCATCATTCCAATGAAAAGCTTTCCCAATTGCGACATCTGCCGTTACCGACAATTCAGGCAGGGAAGCAGCATAGTTTCGGCATACTTATATAGTGAAGGCGCTCATGAAAATATGTACCGTATTCAGCGCCTAGTGAAGATATTTGACGAATAGGGCAAACATTTAATTAGATATCAAATCTGCTTTCGATTATTCTTGGTAGTAAAGTCTTCTAAAAAACATCCTGTGTTAAAAAAATCAGCGGTCAAGTCGTCCAAGAAATCCGCAAAGACCAAGAAGAGCACCAAGGTCCAGGAAGAGGTTGAAGATACCGCAAAAAAATCATCTCGACCTGCTGACGAAGTTGTAACATACGCTGAAATAGAGTACGAACTTAGAGAGGTGCCTGCTCAGGGAACCAAAGTACTGATCGGCCCGCCGTGGCTCACGCGATTTGAGCGCGCCCGGATCACTGGCTCCAGATCTCTCCAGCTCTCTCTGGGAGCGCCTCCTCTGATCAAAGTGCCGCCTGATGCAAACAGCTCGATTGCGTTGGCTGTCGTAGAAATTGATCATAAGGCGCTTCCGATTTCGATAAGGAGAATCCTGCCGAACGGCCACTATCAGGATATCCCGGTAGACTGGATGCGCTAGGTTTTAGATTTCTTTCAGATGAGACTCGTCAAAGATGTCAGATCCGTACCACCTGTACCGGAAGTAGTCCAGGCACCACTCGTGAAACACCGTGTCTGTGCTAAAGAAGATCATGTTCATGTCAGTCTCGCCCTTTTGTGTTGGAAAGAGCACGGCTGCCTGCTTTTCGTTTAGGATTACGGCGACCTGCACGCTGTCCACCATTCGGCGTTCTATCGAACCCTTATTCAAGAGCTCACTGTGGCCCAGCTTTTTCAGCAGGTCTTTTCGCCCGCGTGGAATAATTACGTTCTTTGGAAGTACGTAGCTGTACCTGATACCTTGTCTTACGCGGCTAACTGCCGGCTCGATAAGGTCAATTGGGACCTGGGGAACGATCTCGTAGATGTACTGCTCTGCCTCCCGGTAAATGTCCTTCCACCGCTCCAGGATTGCGACTACTCCTTTAACGTATTCGCAGCGGTCCAACGCGCCAAGCCGCATTACAAACTTGATGGGGAGTTCCCCGAGGATGTGCTCTGAGAAATACTCCTTGTGTTTTGAAAGGTAGTTGAAGGTGGGAATCTGTTTTATGATGGTGTTTCCAAAGGTGGTCAGCGAGAATATGCCTTCTGGATCTTTTTCTATCAGGCCGGCTTGCTGCAGGCGGCTGACGTTCCGGTGAGCTTCCTGCATTGTGATGTCCAGATCCTTGGCAAGCTGTGAGATCTTTGCTTTCCGCACGTTGAGACGGAAGATAATAGCAAGCCTCTGTTCGCTTGCGAGCTCGAAGAAAGTTTTTTCGGTGTTAGAGAATGCGCTGAGAGCTTCGTCCTCGCCGGAAGGCATGCAAATGCTTCACAGAGTCGATGTTTTAAACATTGCACCGACTCAGTAGTGGCTGGAATGCTCGGTGTGCGCGTCGGCGCTGTTAGTCCGCCTTACTGCCAGAGCCCCGATCACGATAAAGCCTATCCCGATGGCAAGGATCAGGTAGTCAGCCGGGAGGATGATGGCCCAGACCGGGATTGCTGATGCTGCCCAGATGAATAGAGAAGCAAGGAACACGAGCGCGATGCCGGCAATCATTTCGCCATTAATCCGCTGTCTTGATCCGCCCATAATGTCTGAAATCGCCAGATGGACTATTAATAGGTTTTAGCTATTGTTCCCTGACGAGCGTGCCCCTGCACTGCTCGCAAATCTGCTCGTCAATGTTTGATTCCATGCTGTGGTGTACATCGCAGATGATCAGTGTGTAGCGCATGTAATTGCAGAGCCCCACGAACTTCGCAAGGGTGCTTGGGGTGTAGGCCTTGTTCGTTGAGAGGTCTTTGGCAATGTCGTCAATCATGCGCATTACTTCTCGAACCGATTCTAGTTTCGAAATCAATTCGATGTCTCCTCTGGTTCCCCTGACGTAATTGCTGACCGCCGCCTGGGTAATTCCCAGCACTTTGGCGACATCCTCTTCCTTAAGCGAATATTCCTTGATCAGTTTTTTTGCAAGGATTGCCCTAACGGCAGGTATCAGTGACTTGGCTTCGATCTCGGAAGGGAGCAGCATCGGGTGTACTTCATAAAATCTCTGTTTTTGTTATTTAAAGCTTCTTAGTACCGCCTACTCTTTATATCAGGCAGCGTTGAACGAGAAAATCATGAAGGCAGTGTTTGTCAAGGGCCGCAACACCGTCTCGGTCGACGATGTTGGAAAGCCAAAGATGGTCAGCGATGGCGACGTTATCGTGAGAATGCGCGCCTGCGGACTCTGCGGCTCGGACCTTGAGAAGGTTTACGGCGAATACGGCATGTCGTCGGCGAGGCTAGGACACGAACCTGCAGGCGAGGTGATCGAGGCAGGTAAGGCTGTGAAGGATTTCTCGCGCGGCGACAGGGTATTCATACACCACCACGTCGCATGCTATTCCTGCCACTACTGCCTGCATGGAGACCAGACGATGTGCTCTGCGTACCAGACGAGCAACATTAGCCCATGTGGGCTTGCGGAGCAGTTCCTGGTCCCAGAATGGAATGTTTCGCGAGGCGGGTTAATCAAGCTGCAGGATGACATTAGTTTTGAAGCTGCGGCTCTGGTTGAGCCGCTTGCCTGCTGCATCAGGGCAATGAACAAGTGCAGCTTTCAAAAAGGAGACGATATCGCTGTTTTTGGCGCGGGCCCTGCAGGGCTCATGCTCGTCCTCTTGGCAAAGGCCTTTGGAGCTGGCAAGATCTTTGTCATTGATGTTAATGAATTTCGCCTAAAGTTTGCACAGGGATATGGAGTTGAAACAATCAATGCTGGCTCAGGCTCTGATGTTGCAAAAAAAGTAATTGAAGGCACAGGAGGAAGGGGAGCGGACCTGTGCGTTGTAGCCACAGGAAGCACAAAGGCTCTGCTCGGGTCGTTCGATCTCACCCGGCGCGGGGGCAAGATCATGCTTTTCGGAGTTCCTCCTAAGGGTTCTGAAATTTCTCTTGACATGAGCAGAGTGTACTCGAGCGAGCATTCAATAATTCCAAGCTACGCAGCTTCTGAGGTCGAAACTAATCAGGCCCTGAGACTTCTTTCTTCAAAGCGGATTGACGTGAGTTCGCTGATAACTCACAGGTTTGACATCGGCGAAGCGGAAGCGGCGGTAAGGTGCGCCCACGAGGCAAAGGACGCAATGAAGGTCATAGTGACGACATTGGGGCAATAGAAAACATATATAATAAAAATTCCCCATGTCTGACTTGATATTCGATGGACTGGGGATTGAAGAATAGGCTTGCCAGGATAATTCGTCCCGATGATGGACGCTGCTTGATGCTCGCGGTGGACCACGGATACTTTCTCGGCCCGACGGAGAGACTCGAAGTTCCGAGGAGGACAATAGTTCCGCTCCTGCCTTACGCTGATTCTCTCATGCTTACCAGGGGTGTGCTTCGCACGTCGGTTCCTGCCGACAGAGACATTCCGATTGTGCTCAGGATGTCAGGGGCGACGAGTATTATCGGCGAGGACCTTTCAAAGGAAGCGATCGTTACTTCCATCGAAGAGGCCATCCGGCTGAACGTCTCATGCCTTGCCCTTTCCATTTTCGTCGGCAGCAAGTACGAGCACCAGACGCTTGCGAACCTGGCAAAGCTCGTGGACGAAGGCGAAAAGTACGGGATTCCAGTCCTTGCGGTCACGGCAGTCGGCAAGGAGATGGCCAGGGACGCGCGGTACCTAGGCCTGGCTTGCAGGATTGCGGCAGAGCTCGGAGCTCACGTTGTAAAGACATACTATTGCGATAATTTTGAAGAAGTAGTAGACGGCTGCCCAGTCCCGCTGATAATTGCTGGCGGCAAAAAGCTGCCAGAGCCGGACGCCTTGAAATTGTCGTATGACGCGCTGCAGCACGGGGCTGTTGGGGTTGACATGGGAAGAAATATCTGGCAGTCCGACTGGCCTGTCGCGATGGTAAAGGCGGTGCGCGCCATAGTTCACAGCAAGGCTGACTCTAAGGAGGCGTATGGATTGTTTCTGCGGGAAAAGGAGAAAGACAAAACGACTGCCGGCAGGAAGGAGCCACAGAAGGTGGTAAAGGCAGTCAAGCGGTCAGACGCATTCGACTAGCCCGTCAGCTTTGAGAGGTGCTGGTGAATCATTCTCCAGCGACCGACATCATCTTTTTCCAGAACTATCGTCGCCCTAGATTTGTTGTTGATGGTTGTCCCCCTGAAGCTATAATCGTCCACGATCATTCCCGTGCTTTCAAGGACAAAGGTCCCGACAGCAATATCCTTCCGGACTTCTATTTTTAGATCTTCAATCTTGAAATCATAGTCCGATATACTGGCAAACTGCAGTTGTTCGAGCATGAGCGCCCTGTCGAAATCGCGCCTGTCGTATGGAGGCGAGTCACCGTACTTTGTGAACTTGGGGTCAAGGAAGAGATCGATCTTTTCGATTTCCTTTGTCTTGGCCAGTTGAAAATACTCCGTGATCAAATCCCTTATTCTTGCGGTATCCGTGCTCGACAATCGCGTTCATTGATTACTCCGAGCGAAAATGTTTATAAAATTATGCAATATGGGGAGGTGTTGCTTTGGCGGGTGCCATGATAGCGCTCATGGACGCATGGCGCAAGCATGATTGATTTTGTCCGAATGCTACTAGGCGAGATAGGTCGTCTCGGAATAACCAAAGGCTCAAAAATGGCAGTCTCCCAATAATACTTCGGACACTGACTAACAAGAAATGAAGAAAGCAGTATTCTTGATTGTCGGTACGGGAGTTGCCGTCGGCATTATCTTTGCAATTATGTTCGGCATATTGCTAAATTCGTCTAGCTCCAGCATGGACAATGGAGAGCAGAGTAGAGACGATGTATTGTATCTTTACTTGTTTAAAGAAAACTCCGACCTGCACGATTCGGGTGTTGGAGGGTATTACATGCTTTACGACGATATGACTACTGGAATCGGCCGGATAACTGAACCTTCGTTTGAACAAGTACGCTATGGAATAGGACCCGACGGGGTGTACAAGAACTGGTTGTCTGATATCCGCATCGAAAGGTTCGATTCAATAAATATGATCATAAGCGATTCGATAGCAAAGCCTGATGGTTCTCCTTTGGTGCAGGAGGATTTTTCGCCCGATGCCCGATTCTTTTATTCACCGTATTTTAGGGCCTCTCTCATTGTAGAAAATGACGGTACGGTCTATGTGCACAATCAGGACATTTACGATAATCCAAATCACTTACCGCCAGGTAGAATGATAAGCGTAGTGACATTACCTGTCGAAGCGGTTGATTTCAAGAGAATTAGCTCGAACTATGCGGAAATTAAAGAAAGGGTTGAGTCGTACAAGCCTCGGCAAGTTCAGAGTCCCCCGGCAACTATTCTACAAGATGAACCGAAGAGCTTCCTGGACAATCTAGCCCTAGTCGCAGTGACGGTAAACGGCAGGTCCGCTACTGCGTCAAATCAGCCTCTCAGTAGTACTAGTTATTCAAATGATACCAATGCAGTCTCCTTAAGACTCTATCACGGCGTAAATACACCGAATGGCACAGAGATTGTCGCATTAAACTTGTCTAATCCTGCTGAAGGCAGGACTATCAGTGTGCTTCAGCTTGGCATAGAAGGGTATGTCTCGATAGGTGATGGCAGTGCTGAATCCAGACTTTTGGACAGGCCAGTAGTTTCGGATCAATACAACGTCATCAAGCCTACGACTACAAATCCAATTACAGTCCTGCCAGGAAAATCGATCATCGCTTACGTTGAAGGCGATCAGTTCGATATCGACCGGTATGCTGCGTCAGTATGTTATTCCTATATTGACGTTGGTACAGGTCATCAAACGAATTCAGAGAACTCGACTAATCATTATTGCTTCAGTGCAATCCAAGAAAAGTAGTTCGCAGAAACAAGGATTGCAGGTAATGGCAATAATTCACGAGTAATTATGGTAGATATCTCGAGTAACTTTTATAAATTATATCAAAGTAATCTAGCAGGAATGCCTCAGGCTGGCGGCGAATACTCCAAGCAGAAGATTCATGTTCTAGTTCTGCCGAGACTTGCCTAGAGCAGACCCTGCTCGGCGAGCAGGCGTTTGTGCGAGTGATAGATTGGTGAACAATAAACTTGGTTGAAATGACGGGCGCTAAAGCGCTGATCCACGCCCTTGAAAAGGAAGGGGTGGACGTAGTCTTTGGACTCCCTGGCGGGGCTAATCTTCCGATTTACGATGCTGTTGTTGGCGCCAACCTGCGTCACGTACTGGTAAGGCACGAGCAGTCGGCTGCCCACATGGCAGATGGGTACGCCAGAATAAAGCGAAAGTCTGGAGTGTGCTTTGCCACATCCGGGCCCGGAGCAACGAACTTGGTCACCGGCATTGCTACCGCGTATGCCGATTCGTCTCCAATCGTGGCAGTCACTGGCCAAGTACCGCTCGCCATGATCGGCAAGGATGCGTTCCAAGAAACTGACATAATCGGCGTAGCGAACCCATGCACAAAGTACTCTTTTCAGCCCAGAGTGGTAACAGAGATTCCAGAGACTGTAAAGAAGGCTTTTTACATCGCAGAGAGCGGAAGGCCCGGGCCAGTTCTGATCGACATTCCCAAGGACGTCCAGCAGGCCACAGCTGATATGAAATTTCCGGATTTGATCAAGGTCAGAGGTTACAACCCCGTAGTGGACGCGGACCTATCAGAAGTTGGGAGAGCGGTCGACCTTTTGCTCAAGGCGGAGCGTCCGATAATCATGGCAGGCGGCGGCGTAATACTTTCAGGGGCCTTCTCAGAGCTTCAAGCATTGGCTGAACTGCTCATGATGCCAGTGGTGACTACCTTCAAGGGCAAGGGCGCATTCCCCGAAAACCACCCGCTGGCGATGGGCCCGATAGGCATGCACGGGCACGCTGAAGCGAACAAGATAATCCTGGAAGCAGACCTCATCTTGGCAGTCGGCGCAAGGTTCTCCGACAGGTCTGTAGGAAGGTTTGACGAGTTCGGCAAGGGGATGAACATTATCCACATGGATATCGATCCCGCGGAGATAGGCAAAAACAAGTCCGTTGACGTCGCGATTGTGGGTGACGTAAAGTCGTCGCTCCGGACTCTTGTAAAGATGGTCGGCAAAAAGACTGCGAAAAAGGCCGCGGACAGCCCGTGGCTGAAGCGGAGAAAGGAGCTGATACAGTACTACGCTGAAACCATAAAGGATTATCCTAGGGAGATCACCGCCAAAAAGTCGCTAAAGAAATTGCGCGAGTGCCTCCCGGCAGAGGCCATAGTCACGACGGAGGTCGGGCAGTGCCAGATGTGGGCGTCGCTTCACTTTGACGTGATCGCGCCCGGCACATTCTTCAGCTCCACAGGACTTGGAACGATGGGCTTTGGATTTCCTGCCTCCATCGGAGCAAAGGCTGCAAGGCCAAAAGTGCCGGTCGTAGACATTGCCGGCGATGGTTCCTTCAACATGACTGAAAATTCCCTGGCAGTTTCGGTGCTTGAGAAGCTCCCAGTCATCGTATTCCTAATGAATAACTACATGCTGGGCATGGTGGCCCAGTGGCAGCGGACATTCTACAACAGGCGGTACAGCGGCGTAGAGCAGAAGGGCTGTCCCGACTATGTCAAGATTGCCGAAGCTTACGGGGCCCAGGGGATCAGGGTGGAATCGATGAAGGATCTGGAAAAGGCGATCAGGGGCGCCGTAAAAAGCGACGTTGCAACGGTGATCGACATTCCCATAGACCCGGATGAAGATGTCTATCCATTCGTGGCGCCCAACACTGGCTTGAAGGATATGATCACGGGGGCATAGCGGAGCATGTCACCAACACCCGACGGCACCGGCTCGTGGTACATCGTCATGGCGCTAGTTGAGAACAAGCCGGGTGTTCTCTTCAGGGTTACCAACCTCTTTAGGGCCAGAAACTTTAACATCGAAAGCATCACCGTAGGATCCACGGAACAGCAGGATCTATCGCGGATGACGATAACAACCAACAGCGACGAAAAGACGCTGGATCAGCTGGTCAAGCAACTGAGGAAACTTATCGA
>DATEEE010000012.1:0-3307 GCA_035281285.1 Nitrososphaera sp. | reverse complement strand
GGCATACTTGCTGTAGCGAGCTATCTTGCTTGCAATCCTGGCCGCATAATAGCCCAGAGGGTCGAGGGCGTGCTCTGGCGGGATGAATCCCGTCTCGATCTCAACTATCGCGATCCCGTCTCCCTTCTGCGCATGGACATCGCAGACAAGAATGTCAGTGAGCTGCTTCTCGACGTCAACTGAATAGCCGTATCGAATCAGGTGCTTGGCGCAGACGAGCTCCATCACAGAGTGGTTTATCTTGACAAGGTTGCGCTTGTAGAGCTCGATCAGCCGCTCGCGGACAAAGTTCATCTTTTCAACAGTTTCCGCATTTTCCCCGGCAGACATCTTGTCAGCAAGAGTCGTGACGTCCGCGACAAACCGTGCTAAGTCCAACCGCCCGGTATAGGCCGGACACGGGCTTTAAAGTTGATGTCACGATCTATCAGTAACGTTAAAAATCGTCCGCCTCCCGCTACCTGCATAGGCAATGTCATCTCTCTTTTCCAGCATAAACAAAATTACAGTTTTGGGGTCTGGCGTGATGGGTCACGGAATCGCGCAGGTGGCCGCTATGGCCGGCTACACGGTGACGCTCCGGGACATTGAAAAATCCTTCCTTGACAGGGCGATGGAAAAAATCCGGTGGTCTCTTGACAAGATGGTCGAAAAGCAAAAGCTGACAAAGCAGGCGTCCGACGAAATATTTTCGCGTATAACACCCATTGTCGACCTCGAACAGGCCCTCGCAGGTTCGGACATGCTGATAGAAGCGGTGCCGGAGGACATGAAGCTAAAGAAAAAAGTGTACGCAGAAATCGACTCTGTTGCGGAAGGCAGGACACTGTACGCGTCAAACACCAGCACGCTCCCGATCACAGAGATGGCCTCCCTGACAGGAAGGCCGGAACGCTTCATTGGACTTCACTTTTTCAACCCGCCACAGCTGATGCCCCTCGTTGAAGTCATACCGGGCAGCAAGACAGAGAACTCGATGGTGGATGTCGCGATGAGCTTTGTGAAAAAAGTCGGCAAGCAGCCGGTACTCTGCAGGAAGGACGTTGCCGGGTTTATCGTCAACCGCGTTTTCATTCCCCTGGTGCACGAGGCAGCCTTCTGCCAGGACAGGGATGGCGCCTCGATGACCATTATTGATTCTGCGGTGAAATTCAGGATGTCATTTCCCATGGGGATATTCGAGCTTGCCGATTACACGGGGCTTGACGTAATCCACAAGGCAACTGTGGAAATGCACTCCCGCGACCCCAAGGTCATAAACCCGCATCCGCGGATAAAGCAGCTCTTTGACGAAAAGAACCTCGGCCAGAAATCAGGAAAGGGCTTTTACGAATACAAGGGCGAAAAGTACGAGCGCATCAACTTGACAGAGGAGCAGGCCGCAAGGTACGACCCGATTTCTCTGCTCGCAGTGGCCGCAAACAACGCTGCGTGGCTGATTTCCAAGGAGGCCTGCAGCAGAGACGAGCTGGAAAAGGCCCTTAAACTCGGAATGGGATTAAAGAAGGAGCTTTTCGCAACCGTCGAAGAATTTGGCGCAGCCAGGGTCGTGGAAAAGCTGCGCGGGCTGGCGGCAAAACACGGGAGCTTTTACGAGCCAGACCCCTACTTGGTCAACTATCGAAGCTAGCTGTGCCAGTGTAATGAGAAACAGTAAATCTTAAATGCTTTCAATGTGTATATACGGTTGCCAAACTGGCTGAGCAGGAAAAGCGATCTGCCAAGCAAACGACGCATCGGGTATAGGCTCGAAGTGTTCGCACGCGAGGTGGTTGCTGTCCAAAAGGAAGCGAGTAGGGCCGTGTTGCAAAACATGGACTGATGCTCACCTTCGGACACAAAGGCAAACCGCATGATTGCCCGAGGACTCGTAACGGCAATCCACGCAAGGCGGCCTATCACTTTCCGTCAGCCAGCGAGGCATTATTGCTTGATTTTATAATGATGCTGACAGCAGTATCGGCGTCCGGAGCGCTCTGGATTTGCACGCGGTTGCGCTCGTCGAGGTATTTTCCCCCGTAGATTTCTGCGACTCCGCCGCTGCCGGAGATCACTACGACAGTCTTTTTCGCCATGTATCCCACGCTCATTTCGATAAGCGTTCCGACGCCTCCGCCGATTGCGATAATCCCGTCGGCAGACGAACCCACAATGAAATCCCTTGCAAAGCCGATCCCGGTGCAAACGACAATGTCACAGTATCGGTTCGCGTACGAGAATTCTTCCTGCGGAATTATGCCCAGGGTCGTGCCCCCGTTTTCCTTCGCCCCTCTGCATGCCGACTCCATGACTCCTCCAAGCCCGCCGCAGACCAAGACGGCGCCAGCCGCGGCTACGCTCCGGCCCACATCGTATGCCAACTTGCTGGCGATATCTGTGCATTCGTTGTTGTAACCTATTACGGCAATCTGCAGCTTGCGCATGCACTTTGGTCGGGTAGCCGGCATTATAGCATTTTTCCGATCAAGACTTAATAGTGATACGAGGCTTTCCAGTTTTGTCGTGAAGTTTCAGGACAGGGCCCATGCTGGAAATCTGCTGGCAGAAAAGCTTGCGGAGGAACCCAGGGTCGAGCAAACCATCGTTCTCGGTATTCCGAGGGGAGGGGTAATCCTGGCCGACATTGTCTCCACAAGACTGGGGGCGGATTTTGACATTGTAATACCAAGGAAGCTCGGCGCGCCTGACAACGAGGAGCTGGCAATTGGAGCAGTCATGAGCGACGGGACTTCCTACCTGAACAGGTACCTGATCAACGCCCTTCGGATTTCAGACGAGTACCTCGAAAAAGAAAAGCAGCATCAGATTAGCGAAATCGGCCGGAGGTCACTGGCATACAGAAGGCAGGCCGCACCTTACGGGATTCAGGGTAAGAGGGCAATATTGGTCGACGACGGTATCGCGACGGGCGCGACCGTTATTGCGTCGGCGAGGTGGGTCAGAAAGCATGGACCCTCGCAGCTTACCATAGCGGTGCCGGTTGCTCCCACCCAATCGGCAGACATCTTGGAGGAGGAGGCGGACTCCGTCGTCGCACTGCTCAAGTCCAGGGACTTTGGAGCGGTCGGGCAATTCTACGAAAAGTTTGACCCCGTATCCGACGACCAGGTCCAGGCAATAATGCGCTCCAGGGGACTCTTGTAGAATAATATAGGGCGGGAATATTTCCGCTCATTGGCAATGGAATTTCGCGTAAAGGATGTTTCGCTTGCAAAGGAAGGCAAGAACCGCATCGACTGGGCAGAGGCGCACATGCCAGTATTAGTTTCGCTGCGCCAAAAGTACGAAAAGACCAAGCCGCTCAAGG
>DATEEE010000011.1:0-5552 GCA_035281285.1 Nitrososphaera sp. | reverse complement strand
GCAGGCTGTCAGAGTGTTATCAGAGCTAGCTGACAAAAGCAGGATCCAAGAAGCCCTTGAAAAGACGGCTGTCATTGCTGTCGGACCCAAGACCAAGGCAGAGCTGGAACGGACAGGAGTCACGGTGTCACTCATGCCATTGGAGTATTCTTCAAAAGGGCTCGTTGAGATGCTATTACGCGTAAGACCACCCGGAAAAAAGATCATGATTCCCCGGAGCTCTGCAGCCGGAGACTATGCCTCGCAACGGCTTCGCGCTGCTGGGATGGTAGTAGAGGAAGTCTTTTTGTATGATGTTAGGGCGTCCGGGCCAAGCCCGGAATGGGAAATGTTTGCCGGCCAGTTAAGGACCGGCAGGATCGACGCCGTTGTCTTTACGAGTGCCTCTAGTGTGGCAGCATTCTTTGAAATCCTTGCCTCTTTGCTCGAGGAGAAGGTACAGCTTGATGAAGTGTCAAAGGTAATCTCTATCGGCCCATTTACGAGTGAAGAGCTGAAGAGAAGGAACTTGTCATACTTTGAAGCCACCGAGCATTCACTCGGAGGAACCTTTGAACTGGCAAAGAAGCTCCTATTTCGATAAAGTTTGCGCAATCCGTCTATAATAGAAACGTGCTTGTTTCCGACGGGCGCTTCACGGCAACTGGAAGCATCTCGGCCATTTTCTCAGCCGCTGCAAGGTATTGGATGCCCTTGTGGGTCGTCCGGTAGTGCCTGATCGAATTTTCCTCCGTACCAATTTGGAGCAAACCTTTGTCGGCGAGCAGCTTCCCGTACTCTTTTGCCTGGCCATGGGTCAAATATGCCTGAAACATTATCTTTGTGATGCCGGCCCCGCCCTGCGCGGCGCGCAGAATGTCGCGCACGATTTCGTCCTTCTGGCGATTCCGCATGCCTTGTCTACCAGTAGAGTCGTACTCACTTATTGCTTATAAGACTACTGGAGCGAAGTTTCATTCACTTTTTTTCGGCAATGGCAGTGGTTGCGACTTGCTGGATCGATCATACTCGGAATAGTGTGCATTGCAAACCAGACCGTAGGACTGACTGGGTGAAGCCTATGCCACGCTGCTTCGTAGCCGGCCTGAACCGTTGTCAAGTGATTCGAGCTCGCCGGCAAAACAAGTCGGGCAAAGCGACCTCCCGTTGAATTCAATTAGATTTCCACGGGCCGTGCACAGCTTGCATTTTACAGCCAATACAATGTGCAGGTCGCCAAAATGAATTAACTGCTCCTATGTCTGCGTCTCATACACGTCATGCAATTCCAGAACGGGATTACAGTTCCTCGATGCGGCGTCTGAACCACGCAATTTCATCGCGTGTAAGTTCTAGGAGAATTCGAACGGCCGCGTAGGCGTTTTAGCACCCTGGACGAGTGCCACCGCAGCAGCCCATTTATGTTCCTGCAGGCGGCATAACGACCTAACATGTCGCACGCAGTCAATCATATCGCTATTTCTGTAACGGACATTCAACGCGCCAGAGACTGGTATAGAGACGTTCTTGGTCTTACGGTCCTTATGGATCCAGTAGAGATATCCGCGGCCGACGCCCAGACTGATGCCCACCTCGCTTCCCTTGTAAGGACGGTATTTGGGCCCAGGCTGGGCAGGTTTATGATCTGCCATATGTCAACCGCAAACGGAGTCGGGATCGAATTGTTCCAATTCATTGACCCGCCCGCCGAACGCAGGGAAGAGAATTTTGAATACTGGCTGACGGGCTATTTCCACATAGCTCTGACCGACCCTAACCCTACTGCGCTTGCAGATAGAGTGGCTCAGACGGGCGGGAGAAAAAGGACCGGGACGCTAGAGCTGGTCCCGGGCAGCGGAAAAAAGATCTGCTTTTGCGAAGATCCGTTTGGTAACGTAATAGAGATTTACTCGCACAGCTACGAGCAGTTCTGGGCCAATTCGCGTCTATAGAGCAAGATTGCCTGATACGTTGCGGACACCCACAGTTCATCATCGGAACGTGTCTAAAGCACATATCGCCCGCCACATAGTGCCAAGACCATTCGCCTTTTTACGTACGCCCGGCTACTGTTCGGCGGTGTATTGACATTGACTCTGAAAGAAACGAAAGGCGGACGCGGACACTTCCGCGGGATGGCCGTGGCGCTTGGCATCATGATGCTGGTCGCGATGGCCGTGATCCTGCTCGGCGCCTCTCCAGAAGGAGGGTTCTTTGGCATGGGCTCAGCAGGACAATCAATTCCAGGAGTAGGCAACCCATTTAGCATGGATACGATGAAATGCGCCATGAGCATGAGCTGCGGTCTTACCGGCTAGTCACCGGATTAGGCGGTGTCAGAAAAAAGGGCGGGCTCAGCCCGATGCGCGCATCGGACCGGTCATCCGTGACATGTGTTCATAGGCACGCAGGAACTGAAGCCCTTTTTCGCTCGTCCTGTACTTTTGTTCCCCCTCCATGTACTCCAAAAGTCCGTTCTCCATGAGCACCCCAAGGTATTCCTTGAGCTGGGCGTAGGAGAGATAGGCGTTGTACATGATTCGCGTCTTGGTGGCGCCGCCGTTAGCAGCCTCCAGGATCCGCGAGCAAATATCGGTTCTGCTCCTGTATTTCATGTTCTTCGTAAGTATTATTTTACTATATAACTAGAGCGACGGCATGTTCTAGAGGTAAACTTTGGATCAACGATAGGCCTAGATCGCACCAAAAGCCAGGGCCGATTTTCTGAATGGCTGACTGAGCCTATCGGACTGCTGAACACAGTTGGTAATGTGAAATCGCGTCCTATATCGAAGCTGTAAGCTCCGTAAGCAACGTAGCTGGGTATCGTCAAGAATTACCCTCCATCAGGCTTACATAGTGTAATTGAAATATTTTGACATTGTATTGGCCGACTACGGATATCTGTGTACAAATTTATGCAATAACTTTGATAGGATCGTTGGGGCGTGGGCTTTCAGGGACGCAGAGCTAATCGCTTCGTCGAGCAAATCCGGTTTTCCAACTCCGAATAAACAAGAGCAGAAAAAAATGTTCGTTCAGGCCCAGCTCATGATCGGGATGGCACAGACGAACCAGGACATGTATGGGGCAATGAACTATGTCAGTGTAAGTTTTGCTAACGCCGACTGCTACCTCTTTGCCATGGGGGACGGTGTCTTGCTAGCGATAATGTGTGTCAAACCGTATTCGCTTGATGTCATCAGCAAGGCCGTTTCAGAACTAACCGCGTAAACCCTAATGAGATTTCTTTACGTTTTCAGAGATATGCTTGATTATGGTCGGAAGCGGGGTCCCAGGTCCAAAGTTGCCCGTTACACCCTGTTTCTCAAGTTCAGCCCTGTCGCTTGGAGGTATGATTCCGCCGCCAACGACGAGTATGTCCCCTGCCCCCTTTTCCTTTAGCAGCCGGGCCACCTTTGGAAAAAGTGTGAGATGAGCGCCATTCAGAAGGCTCATTGCTATGGCGTCTACGTCTTCGTCGATAGCCATGTTTGCAGCCTGCTCGGGCGTGCAGAAGAGGCCTGAGTATATGACCTCCATGCCGGCGTCCCTGAAAGCCCTGCAGATCACAAGTGCACCCCTGTCATGACCGTCAAGTCCAAGCTTGCATACCAGTACCCGGATTGGCCTCTGCTGTTGCTGCTGCGCCGACATGCCAGATCTAGAGCTGCCAGTTCACCTTAAAATATTTGCTGCAGGCGGGTGTGTAACCCTATGCTTGCGGTGCAACGAACGCAAGTTTTCGGCTGGGGTAAGCGACGCCAGAAAATGATATATAAAGTGAACTCGTCCTGATTCATGAGGCAAGCTAATCGTGACTTTTAACCCTTTTAAAAAAGGATCAGGTGCCCTAGAAATCGACGCCCAGAAGTTGAAGGAAAAGATGGACAGCGGCGAAGACGTCTTTATACTCGACGTACGCACCCCCGAGGAATACGAAGCCTGGCGGCTTTCTTACGACAAACATGCCAAGACCCCGCTGATTCCGGTCGACAAGCTCTTCGGGTCGCAGAAAATGATAGCCGATCAGATCCCAAAGGACAAGGAAATCATTACACTCTGCGCCCACGGCAACCGTTCAATGATGGCCGCGCAGCTCCTTTCGCAAATGGGCTACAACGTAAAGAGCGTGCGGGGCGGCATGGCTGCCTGGAATCAGGTCTACGACCTGGCAACCGCTGCAGACGCCGCTGGTGTTCGCATCTGGCAGCTGAGAAGGATATCCAAGGGATGCATTTCGTACCTAATCGCAGCTGGCAACACTGCGACAGCGATTGACTGCACTTGTGACCTTGACAACTCGGTGCTCAAGCTGGCGCAGGAAAAAGGGCTCAGGATCACCAACGTTATTGACACGCACATGCATGCAGACCACGTCTCTGGGCTCTCATCGCTTGCTCGCAAGACAGGTGCTCGGGCGTTCATCGGGAGTGCAGAAGGCTACAAAGTAGCAGACGGTGCGCCGAATGTGAACCTCGTAAGTGACGGCCAAAAAATATCCGTCGGCGAAGGTGTTTCGCTTACCGCGATCCACACTCCCGGCCATACTGAAGGTAGCACGAGCTACCTCCTCGAGATTTCATCAGGAGGCGACAAAGTGGCATACCTCTTTACTGGCGACACTTTGTTTGTGAATGCCGTCGGGCGTCCGGACCTCCATGACAAGGCCGCTGAATTCGCCGCAAACCTCCACGACACTTACCAGAGCAAGCTGCTAAAGCTGCCAGAGAACACAGTCGTACTACCGGCTCATTTTGACACCGGCACTATCACTCTCAAGCATGGAGAGCTGGTGTCCGAAACAATCGGTTCCGTCAAGAGGAATGTAAAGCTCTTGACGATGCCAAAAGACGAATTCGTACAGTTCATGTCGGCTTCAGTCCCCCCGAGGCCGGCAAACTACAGAATGATAATCCAGATCAACCGGGAGCTAGTCGGCTGCGAAGAGATCAACATGGGAGACCTGGAGGCAGGACCCAACTCGTGCGCCATAAAGATGTAGCCCTGTTGCCAGCGTCAACGAATCGCAGCGTCTAAAGAATTAATATTCCACCCAGACAATGGTTTAGCAATTCATGCTTCCCATTGTTAAGGGGCTACTTGCCGGCGACAGGCGATCGCTGGCAAGGGCGATTTCGATCGTCGACAATGACGAGCCAGAGTCAAGGCAGATTATCCGGGAGATATTTAGCAAGACGGGAAACGCCAAGACCGTCGGATTCACGGGCCCGGGCGGCGCCGGCAAAAGTTCGCTTCTCGGAAGCCTAATCCCCCACTGCCAGGCGCTTGGCTACAAGGTCGCAGTGCTTGCAGTCGATCCGACAAGTCCCATAACGGGCGGAGCAATTCTGGGCGACAGGGTCAGGATGCAGAGCAACCTTGACGACCAGCGAGTCTTTATGCGCAGCATGGCTTCCAGGGGCGCCGTCGGCGGAGTGTCAAAGTCTCTGCGCAACGCGATAAGGATACTCGATTCCTCGGGATACACTCTCATACTGGTCGAAAGCGTGGGCGCGGGCCAGCTCGAAGTCGAAATTTCAAAAGTGGTTGACATCACCGTCGTCGTTTTT
>DATEEE010000010.1:0-13052 GCA_035281285.1 Nitrososphaera sp. | reverse complement strand
TATATGTCATGCCCTTGGTCAAACGCGGTGGAAAAAGAAGCTGTGCGGTATAATTACTATTGCGACTAGCCGCCAAAGCTCCACGTAGAAAAGTACTGCGGAACCAGCTCTAGCACGACTGACTGGCCTGTTTCAGCCATTGAGAGGAGCCTGGCAGCCGACGGGTCGCTCACGCTCCCAAGGTATTTTACCGCGATCTCCCGCACCCTGTCGACATTCTGCTCGGGCGTCTCGGAAATCTTTGCCCTAGCCTTTCCCTTCACGCATCTGTACGGCGCGCCGTCTTCGTCAACACTAAAGTAAACTGAATTTTTCCGGCGGATGTTCCTTGTCTTCAGCGAGCCCCTGTCGGTGGTGACGTAGATTTTCTCGGTGGGAACGTCATAGTAAAACCACACCGGCTGAATGATTGCATCGCCCTTGCGATCTACTGTTCCCAGTTGCAAGTTTGTCCGCCCCGCAGTAAGGAATTCGACGATCTGGTTTTCACTCATGACCGTCCCCATTGGAATTGATTGTATTATTTTCATGTATACTTTCTATCTGGCCTAGATAATAAGCGAGCCCGGCGGCTCGGATTCGCAAGCTTGAATCGCGGCATTACTTTAATATAAGAAATTCGAGCACCTAATTTCATCTGAGAATAGATGGACGCTCGCAACATCGGCCTCCGGAACATTGAAGTCGCCGACACCAAGATCTGCTCAATTGATGGGGAAAACGGCAAGCTAATTTACAGGGGGTTTGACATCCTTGACCTTGCCTACCACTCAACATACGAGGAGAGCGCATTTCTTCTCCTCTTTGGCGAGCTCCCTTCAGAGGCACAGCTGAGGGATTTCAAAAGGCGGCTGGAGGAAGCTCGGGGCCTTCCGGAGCCTTTGATAAGAAATCTAAAGAACAGGCCGAAACGATCGCAGGCGATGGACGTGCTCCAGTCGTGCATCTCTGAACTTGCCGACTATGATCTGAACATCGATGACACTTCCAAGGAAGCCCATGTCCGGCGGGCGATAATCCTCATAGCAAAGATCCCGGCGATAGTTGCTGCCTGGAATAGGTTGAGGTCGGGCCAACACGTCATTGACCCGGTCGAAGAGAGGGAAGTATCGCATGCCGCCAATTTCCTGCACATGTTGAGGGGAATCGAGCCGACCGCGGACGAGGCGAGGGTGATGGATATTTGCTTGATACTTCACGCGGAGCACAGCTTTAATGCGTCAACTTTTGCGGCAAGGGAAATCGCGTCCACCAGGGCGCACATGTATGCCTGCATAAGCGGAGCGACCGGCGCCCTCTCGGGAGAGCTGCACGGAGGCGCGAACGTCCAGGTAATGAAGATGCTCCTAGAGATAGCAGATCCTTCCGAGGCAGAAAATTGGGTCACGCACAGGCTCCAGTCAGGGGGAAGAGTAATGGGCATGGGTCACGCCGTCTACAGAACGACGGACCCGAGGGCGGATATCTTGGCCCGGCTTTCGCGCAAGATCTCTGGGGAGAAGAACAACAAGTGGTACGAGATAACAAAGAAGGTCGAGGACACCACGAAAAAGTGGATGCTCGAAAACAAGAGGCAGGCGATATATCCGAACGTCGACCTTTACAGCGCGTCTGTGTACTACAGCATGGGGATTCCGATGGACCTCAACACCCCGATTTTCGCGATATCAAGAATTGCAGGCTGGAGTGCCCACGTGATTGAAGAGAAATTCGCAGAAGCTGCGCCCAAACCGGCACTTTACAGGCCAAAGGCAGTATACGTCGGGAGGTACTGCGGTCCGATGGGCTGCGAGTACCTGCCCATTTCGAGTCGGAATGCTGACGGGCCGTCCGGCAGCACACTTGATAAATAGGACGACTCGAAGGAACTCGAGAGAAGGCACAGACTCGCGAATGGAAATTGTCGGAAAGGGGAGCGACCAGAAAAAGTACCCTGGCAAATCAAAACGCGCACTTGGCCAGGAGGCGCTCGAGCTCCACAAAAAACTGCGCGGCAAGATTGAAATCAGAAGCAAGGTGCCCATCAGGTCGCCGAGAGAAATCAGCATTGCCTACACCCCAGGAGTCGCCGAGGTGTGCCTAGAGATTGCGGCGGATAGGGAGAAGGCATACGAGTACACCTCAAAATGGAACAATGTCGCGATCGTGACTGATGGCACCCGAACCCTCGGCCTGGGCTCACTCGGGCCCGAGGCAGCTCTTCCCGTAATGGAGGGCAAGGCCCTGCTTTACAAGCAGTTTGGAAATGTCGACGCGTTTCCCATTTGCCTATCGACTACCAGCGCGGAGGAAATAATCCGGACTGTAAAGTACATCTCGCCGGTTTTCGGGGCCATAAATGTGGAAGACATCGAGACTCCGAAGGCACTAGAGATCACTGACAGGCTTACCGAAGAGCTCGATATCCCCGTATTTCACGACGACCAGCACGGGACTGCAGTTGTCACTCTGGCGGCCCTCCTCAACGCAATGAAGTTTACCGGCAGAAAGCCGGAGGAGACAAGCGTTGTAGTTGCCGGAGCCGGTTCGGCTGGTTTTGGAATCGTGAAAATTCTAAAGGCCATCGGAATATCCGACATCACAGTTACCGACTCTCACGGAGTCATTTCAAAGTCAAGGTCGGCTGATACCATGAACAAGTACAAGATAGAGATCGCCTCCATCACTGATCCGCTGACTGGCGTCGCCACCCTCGGAGACGCGATAAAGAAAAAGGACGTGTTCATAGGAGTCTCAGGAGTCAGAAACCTGCTGAGCTCTGCCATGGTAAAGTCCATGAACAAAGCCCCGATCGTGTTCCCGCTTACAAACCCTGATCCCGAAATCCACCCCAAGGACGCGGTCGAAGCAGGGGCCAAGGTGATAGCGACAGGGAGCTACAAGTTCGAAAACCGGGCCAACAACGCGCTAGTGTTTCCGTTTACCATGAGGGCAATACTTGACAGCCGAATAAGGAAGATTAGCGAGGAGCTGCTGGTCGCTGTGGCCTACGCGCTTGCAGACCTAATCCCAAAAGAAGAACTGGGCACGTTTAACATCGTCCCCAACGTAACTGACCAGAGAATCCAGCCTGCAGTCAACAAGGCAGTGCAGAAAATAACTAGGCGTTGAGCTTGTTGTTGAGCCACTCTTTGGCCTTTTTCTCTGCCATGTGCTTCCGCAGTATTATCATGGCCATCTCGTAAAAGGTAACGCCCTGCTTGCGCGACTGGGTGTCTATCCATCTCAGACCTTCGGCAAGTTCAGAATCTTCCTCTGACATCACCACAAGGTCGTCGATTATCCCCATGAACTGGTCGTCCACGCTGTCACTTTCTCTGCTGCCTCCCCCGGTGCCGAACATCGTCAACTGCTGCCGGTAAGTCATTTTACATGGTAGTTTAGCCACAGTTGACTCTCTGAGTATAATATGTTGACAAGAAAATTTCGGAAATTTTTGGCGCATTGCTCTCAAGATTAAAATATATCCTCTATTTGATAATGTCAAATGAATATTAACTACATCTTCCATCCGTTGTCTGGAGGATTAGAATTTTGAAGCGGGTAAAGTTTGGTTTTACGCAGGGGCTTAATGTTGCCAGGCTGGGACTGGACGAAAATCAAATCATGACAGGTTGCCAGATGGCCGACAGGCTCGATTACGACTCTGTGTGGGCAATGGACCACTCCAACGTCCCGCAGTGGAAAAAGGCCGTTGTCAACGACGCCTGGCTCATGCTTGCCGCCATCGGGGCGATTACAAAGAATGTCGAGCTCGGCACCTGCGTAACTGATGCCATAAGGAGGCATCCCTCCGCCATCGCGCTTTCGGCCGTCACGCTTGACAGGCTCACTCATGGCAGGGGAATTCTCGGCATAGGAGCCGGGGAGGCCCAGAATGTTGTCGACTTTGGAATCGAATTCAGCAAGCCGGTGACAAAGTTCAAAGAGCAGCTGGAAGTGATCGAACGCCTGTTCAAGTCCGACCCTGACAACCGCGTCAGCTACGACGGCCAGTACTACAAGCTTATCAACGCATGCCTTCAGGCAAAAAGCATCAGAAAGCCCCGACCCCCAGTCTACATCGCAGCGGGCGCTCCAAAGACGCTGGAACTGTGCGCCACGTACGGCGACGGCTGGATTCCGATCGGCTATACTCCTGAACTCTTCAAGGCCCACGCCAATGTGATAAAGGATCATGCGAAAAAGGCAGGCAGAGACCTTGACGGCTTCCAATTTGCAAACGACGTTGACATCTACTTCACCGAGGACGGCGAGGAGGCGTGGAACAAGATGAAAAATGCGGTAAAGGTGAGCCTCTTCAAGCCGGAACTGTTGAAGGTGCACGACATCCCGCAGGACTCTGAGTTTGACTTTCGAAAGTATTTTACTGAATACACGATGGACAAACCCGAATTGATGGAACAGATGAAGCGCGCCGCCCTAAAGATCCCTGACAGCGTTGCAAGGACTGCGATCGGCGTGGGCAAGCCAGACGACGTCATACAGATGCTCGAGCGCTTCATCAAGGCGGGCACGAACCACTTTATCATCAGGTTCTGGGGTGAAGGCTACTTCAAGAATCTAGAGATATTCGGCAACAAGGTCATCCCGTACTTTAGAGAACAGGATCGCAAGTAGTCACTGAAACGAGTCAAGCGAAAGGCTCTCTCCGCGCGCCGGCTTTTCCAGCGGCGCGGCGTCGTAACCCATTTTCCTCAGGCTCCAGGCAAACTCGGGAGCAAAACCGTGGAAAGTGTAGATCTTTTCCGGCGCGCATTGCTTCACCGCGTCCAGCAGCTCGTTGTAGTCGCAGTGGTCGGAGAGTGGCATGACATAGTCAAGGCCTGTCATGTACTTGTACCTGCTTCCCGTGGCCCAGCCGGTAAAGCCGATCGTTACGGCTCCGTACCTGTCCTTCATGTCCTTTACAAAACTGCTCCTTGCTCCCATTAGCGGCGCGATCATCACCCAGGGCCTGCACTTTGACAAGAGCCCGCGGCTCTCTGCCTCGGAGTGAGACATGGCCTCCTTGAGCTCGACTCCGAGCTCAGAGTACACCGAGTTCATTCTCGCCACCGAATCGTGCACGTACACCGGGTCCCAGCCGCCGAAAAGCTTCGTCAAAAGCTGGGCCTTGCCCAGGCTATAGCCCATCAGTATCACCGGAATTCCCAGGTCGTACATTTCTGAAATTATCTTGTTCGTCCTGTGAGTGACTTCGGACATTTCTGGGAATACGTATTCCGGCCTGCCAAAAGTCGATTCAATTATGAGCGTCTTTGCGCGTGGAAGCTTTGCCGGCTTCATGAATGCCCGTTCCCTGGTCGAAATGTCGCCTGTGTAGAATACCCGGTCGCCGCCAATCAAGAGTCCGCGCGACCCGAGGATGTGGCCCGTATCCACAAGCTCAAAGCCGTCGTGCTCCTCCACAGAGTCGATCTCGTAGCCCCTCGCTCGGGCTATCCGGGCAGTCTGCTTTGATGAGAGAATCTTTGTTTCCGTCTGCCTGTTCCGCCGATGCAGGTGATCAACGTGCGCATGGGAGACAAAAGTAAGGTCGCAGTCGCCTGATCGGGCAGGGTCCAGAAGGATATTCATGCCTTCATACTGGACTGAAATTCCAGACGGACCGTGTGCTACCTTGGAAGCCATCCCCGAGCTGACAGACCTAAAATCCTGTAAGTATTTTAACATTTAGCTGGAATTGATATGGCTAGATCCAGGACCAGCTGGGAAGTTTGGCCGGAACTAGTTCGCCCGTCGTTTCTCTGGGATTCGCAATTTCATCGACTCTTCATGAGTCTGCCTGATGAGTTCTGAAGTCGCGTCGAGTAGGAAAGTGAGCTGTTCATCTGAATACGTAGATAGGAGCTTGTGCATCCTCGCTCGTAGCGGTAGAAATATCACCTCGATTTTTTTCTCCAACCTCTTGTTCCGCGTGGGCTGCACTATTGTTTTCCGCCTATCCTTTGGATCGTCTGCCCGCTGGACATAGCCGGCCGCTTCCAGGCGGTCAATGATGCCGGTGACGGCGCCCGTCGTGAGTCCGCTGAGCTCGGCCAGTCTTCCGGCGGTCATGGCGCCATGTCGATAGATAAAATCGAGGCATTTGTGGTCGGTGATGTGCAGACCCAACCTGTCGGCTACTGCCTGGTGAAGCATTATCGTTTCCGTCGACATCTCTCTGAACCTGTCCGCAATCCCCTCTATCAGCTCTTCTCGTCTCATGTCGTGCTACCGTGATAGAAAAGAATAAATATATTAGTGTATCACCATCTTAGTGACTAAGATAATGACCAAGCAAGTGAATACGGGATTCATGGGCTTCCAGAGGCGGCGCAAGGACGTCGGCATCGGTGGGATTGCTGCGCGCTGGTACGATAGCAGCACCCGTCGACATCGATTGTCGGAGATGCAGGATTACGCAATGGAAGCGGCAAGTAGAATTAACATCAATTCAGAGGTGCTAGAGGTAGCCCCTGGCCCGGGCTACCTCTCAATAGAGCTTGCAAAGATAGGCTCTTACAAAATAGCTGGCCTAGACATCAGCAAGGATTTTGTGGAAATTGCACGCAAGAATGCCAAAGAAGCTGGCGTTACGGTTGATTTCCAACAGGGAAGCGCCGCCAAAATGCCGTTTCCGGCAGCCGCGTTTGACTTTATCATGTGCACCGCTGCCTTCAAAAATTTCAAAGAACCAGAAAGAGCTCTTGGCGAGATGCGCAGGGTGCTCAAGCCGGGAGGCAGAGCGCTAATCATTGACATGAACAGAAACTCGTCAGACGAGCAAATAGAAGTTTACCTCAACAACCATGGTGCGACTGGGGCCGAAAGGATCTTCCTAAGGTTCATGTTCAGGCACTTCCTGCGAAATGGAGCCTATACTAGCGACGATCTCGCCAAGTTTATCTCCAGAATTCCCTTCCGAGTATTCGATATTAAGGAGAAAGGGATATCCCTCTATGCATACTTGACAAAGTAATTACTCGAACCCCATAATGCGCGCCTGGACGGAGCGATGTTTAAGAATGGGATCAATTCACGCAAGTATGGCTTGATAAAGCTCGGCATCCTCATTTCGGGGAGGGGAAGCAACATGGCCGCGCTGCTCGACGAGATAAGTTCGGGGCGTTTAAAAAATGTCGAGCCTTCGGTGGTGATTTCTAACAAGCCCGATGCGCCTGGCCTTGCGATTGCCAAGGATCAGTTCAGAGTTCCGACAGAGGTGATTCCCGCCGAAGGGCTCAAGGGATGGAGCTATGACGAAAAGGTAGTCGAAATGCTGAAGCAATACGGGGTCACCCCCGAGTCGGGTCTTGTCTGCCTCGCGGGATTCATGAGGATCATAAGCCCAGAGTTTGTGAAGGTGTTTTCCGGGCGAATCATGAACATTCACCCCGCGCTTTTGCCTGCCTTTCCGGGCCTCCACGCTCAAAGGCAGGCAATAGAGTACGGGGCAAAGGTCTCGGGGTGCACCGTCCACTTTGTCGATGAAGGCATGGATTCGGGACCTGTGATACTTCAGGTCCCTGTCCCTGTGCAGGAAGGAGACTCGGAAGAGGATCTTTCGGCAAGAATTTTGGAGCAAGAGCATTTGCTATATCCGAGGGCTGTGGGCCTCTTTGCCGAGGGTCGACTTGAAATTATTGGTCGCAAGGTTCGGATCAAACCACGCTAGTTTCCTTCGAGTTCGCGGCACGTCGCTTGCAGATAACCGATCTATCTCTTTGCCACGGCAAGAGCGGCAGCAAGGGCTGTACCTATCACGAAAAGCCCCAGGTAAGGGCTGCTGGATCCAAACGAGTTCGAAGAAAAGCCGACCGCAAGCGGCCCTATTGCCCAGCCTATTCCGAACATGGTTTCGTACGCGCCCAGCTTTTGACCCATTTTGTTCAAGGGGGTATTCTTTGTAACTATGCTAAACGTAATTGGGTAGAATATGCTCGTTGCAAGCCCTACTAGAACCAGCGCCGCCGCAAATCCGAGAAATGAAGCGAATGCAAAGGAGATGAGCATGCCCACCGCTGTCGCGGCCACTGCAAGCGAAAGGGCAAGGATGCCATGCCCGGACAGCCTGGGCACAAAGTAGAGTGTCGCGAATCTCGAGACGCCAAAGAAAAAGAAGAGATATTCAATATTCTGGCTGGAGATAGCCGCTTCTCCCATGTACGCGGGGTAGACTGCGAGTACCACTCCGAATGTGACGGCGTAGTAAAGCAGGACTGCGCTAACGGCAGGGTACCTTGACATCTCTCTGCCGACCTGAAGTACATCGCTCGCCCGGAGGTTGAGCATGGCACCCGGAGCGGGCGCGCCATAATGGCGGAGAAATAGTGACGGCACGATCCCGGCAAGCGCGACTATGGAGGCTGCCTGGAACAGAATTCGAAAGTCATACAAGTCTAGCACGAGCGTGCCAAGCAGCGGCCCTACCATGAATCCCAGGATCCAAGCAGCGATAAAGAAAGAGATTCCCCGAACGCGCTTGCCGGTGTCAGAGTTTGCCGAAATAAGCACCTCGGATGATGGCCAGAACAGTGCATGTGCTACCCCCGCCATCAATCTGAGAAAAATGACCTCTGGCACCGAGTCTGCCGAGGAAAGCATGTAAACGGAAATTCCGGCCAGCGCGACTCCCGCGGCAAGCACATAGGACTTGTTCGTTCTGTCCAGAACAAGACCCACAAAGAATGGGGCAAACATGTAGGGCAAGTAATTGGCCATGCCGATAATTCCGACCTGTGAATAGTCCGCCCCAAGCTCCTCGATCGAAAATACCGGGACAAGAGGAGCGTACATTCCATACGAGATTCCGACAAGACCGGCACAGACGGAAACTAGAATAATCGCGTGGTTCATGTCGTCCTACTTGTAGGCTGCAACTATCACCGCGCCGCCCATCATGCCCTTCTCGAATTCTACTCTTGAAAACTTGTTCCGGAGCATCGCTTCGAGTTCAGAATTCCGGGGCCATCGGAGGTACGTGCCGTAGAGCGTCTTGAACTTTAGGCCGGCTTTTCCGGCCGCAATGTAGGCGAATATTCCGAGAAAGTACTTTAGGTAAGCGGAGACAAACAATCTCTGCAAAGACCCGTCGGGCTTGCCAAGGTCCACGATGACAAGCCTGCCGCCGGGGCGAAGTACCCGGTGCATTTCTGAAATTGCCTGTCCGAGCTGGATTGCGTCCCGTAGCGAGTAGCCGCACATTACGACGTCGAATACGTTATTGCCAAACGGCATGTATTCGAAAACGCCAGATGCAAGGGTCGGCTGCAGTGCCGACCGAAAATATTCCCTTACGGTTCTTAGCATTTCGGGGATGGGATCGTACATTACGACCCTGGCGTCTCCGCCAGCTTCTTGAAGTGCTACACGTGACATGTTACCAAATCCAGACCCGGCGTCAAGAATCAAGTTGCCAGGCTTCACCCTGTCCCTTATTCCGCGCAGCCTGTACTCCCCGTCCTTGCCGAACGAGATCACCCTGTTGACCTTGTCGTAGACGGGTATGATCGAGCGGAGCACTTCGATTACCTCGCCCCAGTACCGGCTTCCGAGCCCGCCCGATGACGCCATCGATGCCAAGTCGGCTTGTGCCATTATTATAGCTAGGCGCGAAGGATGCCGGGAGAAGCATTTTATTCTCAAATTGCACTAGGCGCGCCTGGTGGCAGGGAATTACCGGTGCCCGCGGTGCAGCGAGATGCATTCCGTGGGAGTGGAGCGGATCTTTGACGGCAGACTCCTGTTTCGCTGCTCCAAATGCGGCATCTGCTCAATCGTACCATCCGCAGGCCCGACGGAAGAATCGTACCTTGAATTCCTAGAACGCTACGACAGCGGAAGCGGGATCGCTGAAGCTGGCGACCTGTGGTTGTTGATGGAGCAGGAGAAAATCGTCAGGGCAGACGCAGAGGTTGACGCCATGCTCGAGGGTGGCGGTGCGGCAGGCGATCCCGTCCTGGAGAAGGTTCTTCATTCAAAGCAGGATTATGTTGTCGATTTCCGCGTAATGCAAGACCCGCCGCCGTTGCCCGGCGGCGACATCCGAAACCTTCCGGTTGACGAGTCGCTCATACAATTGCTCACCTCAAACTTTGGAAGTCTCTACCAATTCCAGGAAGATGCGATAAGAGCGATTTTGCAGCGGGAGGACGTGGTAATCACCGCGCCGACCGCATCGGGCAAGACCGAGGCATTTTCCATCCCGATCCTGCACATGATCTCGGAACAAGTCCCGCGTTTTGGGTCCCTCCGCCCCGCAAAGGGAGGCAAGATATTCGCCATCTTTGTCTACCCCACCAAGGCGCTGTCGCGCGATCAGTTGCCCAAAATATCGCGTCTTGGAGAACCTCTTGGGATACGCGTTGCTGCGCTTGACGGCGACACGCCGGTGAAGGAACGGGCGGCTATTCTCGACGCCCCGCCGGAGATATTGCTGACTAATTTCGACGTAATCCACTATCACTTGATGCACAGAACAAGGTTTTCCCGGATACTCCGAACTGCAAAGTACCTAGTGGTTGACGAGGCACACACGTATACGGGGGTTTTCGGGTCAAATGTCCACCACATCATAAAGCGGCTCGAAAGGTTCACTGGCAAGCTGCAGGTGGTTGCTGCGTCAGCGACGCTTCCCAACGCGGTGGAATTCTGCAATACGCTGTTCAACCGCAAGATGCATCTCATACAGGGATCCGGAAGGAGGGGCAAGATATGCTTCGCAATGATCTTTCCTTCGCTGCGATCGAACAGATCGCTGTCGCTTGATCTCATCCGGCAGACGACGAGGGCAGGACACCAGACCATCGCATTTTCGGGATCTCACCTCATGTCTGAGCTGACCGCATTCTATGGGGCGCGGCAGGGAGTGAATATACGGGTCCATCGAGCAGGACTTGCCCCGGCGATCAGAAAGCAGGTCGAACAGCAGTTCAAGACCGGGAAACTCGCCGCAATTTCGGCAACCCCCACACTCGAGCTCGGAATCGATATCGGGCAAGTCGACGCCATAATCTCTAACATTGTGCCGATCAATCGCCTGGTTCAGAGGCTGGGAAGGGCCGCGAGGCGAGGCCAGAATGGCTACGCTTTCCTTGCCCTTGGAAACGACCCGATAAGTCAGTACTACAAGCAGCACCCTGCGGACTATCTATCGGACCACGAATGGGCATATACGGATCCTCTGAACCCATTCGTGATGGAGAACCAGGTGCTGGCGATGGCCTGCGACAGGCCACTTTCAGAATCGGAAGTCAAGCCGGTCTCGGACACTGTGAAATCGCTGATTCTAAAAGGCCTGCTCAAGCAGGTCGGCCAAAAGTATTCTGCCGAGCTCGGGCAGGCAATGAAGGCTTTGCAAGAGTACAGCATCAGGGGCATCGGATCACGGGTCGACATCATGGTGGGAGGAAAGCAGGTCGGCGACAGGTCGCTCCCCCAGGCGCTCGACGAGCTCCACCCAAACGCGATCTACTTTCTGGCGGGCAGGAGATACAGAGTGAAAAAGCTCAACTTCGGTTCTGGCCAGGCGTACGCAGAGATCGAGCAAATTCCCTCAGACTACCCCTATTACACCAAGGCGCTGACTGACGAGTGGCCGTCGATCCTTGACACTCACGAAAAAAAGAAGGTCTTTGGTCTGGAAGTGGCGTACTGCTCGCTCAAAATAAAAAAGCAGGTGACAGGCTACGCAAACATCGAGATCGGCCAAGAGGTAGCCCAGGGCCGGAAGGTGATGCTCGAGCAGCCACTGGAGTACGAATTCGTGACGAAAGGTCTGGTCTTTAGGGCGCCGCGGCCAACGGACATTCTTGCAGGCGCGGACGACGAGCAGTACGTGGAGATGAGCGCGTATCACGCTACGGAGCATGTGGTGATCGAAGGAAGTGCAATGATAACCGGCGGCGCCTCGCAGGATCTCGGGGGTATTTCCCTTGGCTCGTCGGGCCTAATTTTTGTCTACGACGGGAGCGTTGGGGGGAATGGGGCCAGCCGCTCGCTGTACGACCGGCTCGATAGGTCTTTTGCCAGAACTCTCAGCATCTTGTCCGAATGCCCGTGCACGAGCGAAAGCGGCTGCCCGCGCTGCACATACTCGTACCGCTGCGGAAACAACAACGAATACCTACACAAGCTGGCGGCAAAAGAAGTAGTAACAAGGATCAACTCTGGTGAGCAGACGGAAATAGGCATGGAGATCTGGGGAGACAGAGCGCTCGTTTGACCGGTAAGGTTTAAGAGTAGTTTTGAGAGCCTTTCTTCCAAATCGAATTGGAAGAGGCAGTCACCGAAGCGGCGGCGCCGGCGCGCATGAGATGGAAGACTCTTGAGCACAAGGGCGTCGCATTTCCGCCCGAGTATCAGCCGAGGGGGATTATGATCACGATCAGGGGAGAAAAACTGGCCCTGAACAGGGATCAGGAAGAGCTGGTATATGCCTGGGCGAAAAAAAAGGAAACACACTACGTCCAGGATCCTGTCTTTCAGGAGAACTTCCTTTCTGATCTGAAGAAACTGCTTCCGGAAAAATTCAAGGGGCTCAAGATTTCAGACATTGATTTTTCACCTTCATACAAGCTGGCAGACGAAGAAAAGGTAATGAAGGAAAAAGAAAAGGAGCGGCTGAAGAACCTGCCAAAGGAGGAGAAAAAGCGCTTGGCTCAGGCCAAAAAAGCGGAGAAGGAACGCCTGAAAGCTATGTATGGCAAGGCTGTCGTCGACGGTGTTGAAGTTGACATTGCAAACTGGCTGGTCGAGCCGCCCGGACTCTTTATGGGCAGAGGACAGCATCCGATGCGCGGCCGCTGGAAGCCGCGAGTAAGACCACAAGACGTTACGCTCAATTTGGGAGAATCAGCGCCAGTTCCAGAAGGTTCATGGAAGGATATAGTTCATGACCATTCTTCGACCTGGCTCGCCACCTGGATCGAAACTTTGACTGACAAGCGCAAGTACGTGTGGCTGCACGATTCTGCCGGGATAAGGCAGGACAATGACAAGGCAAAGTACGACAAGGCGTTCAAGCTCGCCGGTCAGTTCGAGAAGGTAAAGAAAGAGATAATCCGCAG
>DATEEE010000009.1:0-14787 GCA_035281285.1 Nitrososphaera sp. | reverse complement strand
CCTGCATCGAGTATTCCATCGTCGTTTGCGTCGCCATCTTCAACTCTTACTATGACCACGTCATCCAGCGTTTCGTCATCGTCTGAATCCCTGTTTCTGTCGTTGTCATTCAAGTTGAGTTTGAGCTCGCTCGCAAATGTGAGTGATGTGACTTCTTCAAGTTCACCGTCATTGTCTTCTACATCGAATGATCTGCTCGATGTGTCTAATGAATCGTTTTCGGGGTTTTCGAACAAGTCGTCTAAATAGTTCGCCATGTCGCTAAGTGTGACCTGAACGGCATCAGAGGTGAAAACGAGTTCGTCGTCAGCTCCAGTCGTCATGCTGGCCAGCTGTAATGTGGCTTCAAATCTTGCCGTGTTGTCTCCCGTTTCCTCGAACGTTGCAGAGCCATCAAAATCTGCGCCAGTGATGTCGAAGAGTTGAGCGAGGCCTGCGTCGGTGATGCTATAGAATTCAGATGTAGTAGGATCGAGATTGCCGTCTTGATCGATTATCATCATATGCACGATGCTGTCTGAGCCGTAAGTACTCCTGTCAAGTTCTAATGTTGCAGTCGATTCTTCATAATCTATCGCGATTTCTTCGCTCCCGACCGAGATATCGAAAGTTGCCTCGTCGAACAGTTCCAACCCTGTCACCTCAAGCTCGTCTAGCCCAGCGCCAGAGCCGAATAGCAAGATCTGATCGTCGGATAACAAAGTGTTGCTTACAGGGTCGTCGGGTGTCTGGTCAAGAGCGTCTACGTGAACGATAAAGAATTCAAATCTCTGAGAACCGGCACTGGTATTAGGTACTGTGATGGTCTGGCTCGTGTCGCCGTCACTGCTACTTAGATCAATCGTGACATCGATAGTGTCATCATTCTGATCATCTGTCGACGTATCTTCAACTATGATTTGGACTATTCCCCCAAAAAAAGTACCACCTAATGCGTCAGCTGACGTCTCAATAGTTACTGTCGCTGCGTCCGCATGGGGAATCGTAAGGATACTGGCAAGAAGGCCTGTAATCAGGATGCTTCCTAACGTGCCTGGTGAAATCAGACGATGAATGGTGCCACTTATTGCTCTGGAACCTAGAAGATTACTCAATATTTCTTATTCAGTTGACCTGTATTTATGGGACTAGGGAATACCTTGCGAGATGTTCCGGTATTGGAGACCAACGAGTACATACTCCTCGGAAGCGAAACGAGTCGGATGGATCTCATTATGATGCAGCTCAGCGGGTGCTCTTCAGCTCATCTATCCCGATCAAAACAACAGTCGAGAAGCGGATGGGCAACTGGCTGCTCTTGACTTTCCAGTTAGAGCTTTAACTTCTCACACTTGCCCAAGAATTCCTTTCCCGAAGAAGTAATCTTGTAAGTCTTTTTTGTCGAATTGAATTCGAGCAGTTTTCTCGCGGTGACGAGCGCAAGATAGTCCTTGAATTGTTCGTACGACATGTATGCCTTGTACATTATTTCCGTGGGTTTCGATTCCTCCGCTGCAGCTTCAAGCATTGCAGCAATCATTTCCAATCGTGACCTGTGCCTAGCCAATCCAGAAGTGTTTAGCTACGCAACTATATTAGAAACTTTCTGTCTATGACTCTCGGTATCAGTTATCGTCGAGATGAATGGATCCAATTTTCGTCCGCGCCACAGCGTGCCATTCCAGATTTCCCTAAATCCCTCTTGACTTTAATTCCTGTCTCAGCTGCCTTCGCACCTGCTCGACCGAGCTATTGAATGCCTTGAGGTAGTCTGCCTTCAAGTCCGGCCTCGCTACAATCATGCTCAACGCAATTTCGCCGGCCGTCGAAATCAGGCTTACCATTGCCACGTCCGCGCCAGCCTGCTTGGCTTCCAGCAGTTCGTGGAGGTTGTCCACTAATTCAGCTACTCTCTGTCCTTGGCCCTGCATGAACGGGGCAGCTGCGAGTTAGCTTTTATGTCTTTCATCAACACGCTTGAACTAAATTTCTTGACACTCCTAGAGTAATTTCAGACGAAACTGTGGTAAGCAGTGAACGAGTTCGTTGCAATCGGCGTCTTTGCAGCCGTTTACTTCCTAATAATCGGCAGGAGGCGGGTTGGCATCCCAATCTGGGCCTCGATGCTAATCGGCGCAGCCTTCATGGTCGGTCTTCAGGTCATAAGCCCCGAGGCAGCGATCCGCTCAGTCAACCTTGATGTCATTGCGTTCCTGTTCGGGATGTTCAGCATCGTTTCTGCCCTAGAGAGGGCGGGGGTCCTCAAGAGAGTCGCAATCCGCATGCTCTCCATGGCGGGGACTCCGTCCAGACTTCTAATGGTCTTTGTTGTGGGGATGGGCGTGCTGGCCGCCTTCCTAGTCAACGACACCATCGCATTGTTAGGGGTTCCTCTTGTAATCTATGTGGCAGCACATACCGGGATTCGGCCAGTGGTGCTCATGCTTGCACTTGCGTTCGGAATCACCGTCGGTAGCGTCATGACGCCAATCGGCAACCCCCAGAACCTGCTGATAGCGATTGGTAGCGGCATTCCGATTCCGTTCATCACATTCCTGACCTACCTGACGCTGCCCACGATTGCAAGCCTGTTTGCGACGTACTTTATCCTAAAACTAGTCTACAGGCACGATATTGTCACTGCTGCTTCCAACCTGAGGACGACCCAGATGACGCAGGAGATCGATGGGATCTACAATGCAAGGCTAGCGCGAATTTCGATAATTGTCCTCCTTGCGACCCTCGCGGGGTTTATCGCATCAGAAGTGCTGATGTTTCTAGGCGTCGCACAAGTCGGCTTGAGCGCCGTTGCAATGATGGGCGCAGCGGCGGTATATGCAGCCTCTTCTAACCGAGTGGAAATCTTAAAGACCGTAAACTACCCGGTGCTCGTATTCTTTGGCGCAATGTTCGTCGTCATGACTGCGCTGTGGTCGTCGGGTGCAATTTCCATGGTCTTCCTAGACGTGCTGCCAGCGCCAGACCCTTCAAATTCTCTTCAGAGTGCCGGCGTTATCACGGCTGCAAGCATTGGGATAAGCCAGGTTCTAAGCAACGTTCCCTTCGTCGCACTCTACACCTTTGTGATGGAAGATAGCGGCTTTACCGGTGCCCATGTAGATCAGTGGATGTTGCTAGCGGCTGTAAGCACTATTGCCGGCAACCTCACAATCTTGGGCGCCGCAAGCAACATTATCATAATCGAGGCCGCCGAATCCCGCGGAGTCCAGCCATTTTCGTTTCTAGAATTCTTCAAAGTAGGCAGCCTTGTCACTGCGGCGAACCTGGCGATCTATTTCGTGTTCATAGTGCTACTCTGAGGGTTTTTGTTCTCCGCTCCCTTTTCCCGCGGTGCGCTCAATCGACGTAACCTTGCGCAACACCACGGCACTCATATTTCCAGCCATTTCCGTTCACTGCAAGTCGATTGTGCCAGTGCAGCACAACAGGAAAGAAACCAGTGTGCCGGCGCTCTCCACTTTCCCCTCTTTAATCTGTCTTCGTAGTTCTTCGATTGTTAGAAGCTCAGTGATGATGTCTTCACCGCCGTCGCGATTTACGGTGCCCTTCGCAAGGCTCGACGCGCTGAAAACATGGACATTCTGGTTTGACCTGCTCACAGAAGGGTGGTAGCGATAAACGTGCCTCAATTTGGAAGCCCGGTACCCTGTCTCCTCCTCTAGTTCTCTCTTGGCGGTCTCGGCCGGATCTTCCTGACCCTCGACATGTCCAGCTGGGAATTCCAGCAAAACCTTGTCAAGCGGATAACGGTATTGCCTAATCATGACAAGCCTACCGTCGTCGAGAAACGGGACGACGATCACAACGTCCGAGGCGCTGTACCTCGTGTAAGTAACCACGTGTCCCTTTGTAGTCCTAACCTTGTCCTGAAAGAGCTCCATGAAAATGGCTTTGCCGTCGCCAGCTTCAAGTATTCTCTTGCTCTCGATGACCTCCCACGACTCTTTCATGGAAAGTCATTACGGCCGGTGGGAATAATAAGTCAAGTGTCTTGCGGGATGTTAGACCCTGCCGGTCTGGTGCTATTTTCGAATCGCGCAAGAATTCTATCCAAACAGTGTAAGAAATTCATGTTCTGGTGCTAGAACGTCAGAGTGTGAATCCGACGGCCAGTGCACCTTAAATCCCGCGGTGGTGCATTGATTGGAGTCAAGAATGAGCGAACACCAGAACAGCGAGTTGGAGCGCAAGCTGCAAGGCAGAACACTTCAGGTTTACCTTTACCTTCAGAAAAAGAGGGCCCCTTCGGGTATCAGGGAAGTTCAGCGCGACCTTGGCCTGTCAAGCCCCAGTGTGGCAGACTACCAGGTAGAAAAGTTGGTGGAATTGGGACTGGCGTCACGCGACGGATATGGGCGAGTACAGGTCACGAAGCATGTACGCGTAAAAGCACTCCAGTCGTACGTCAGCCTCGGGCAATTCATGGTACCGCGGCTTGCCTTCTATGCAAGCATCTTCACTGCGATTACCGGCCTTTACCTAATAATGAGTGCTGGCTCAGCGCCCATCTATGGAGTGCTCGTACCAGCGTCGGCTGCCGGCCTCTTTTGGTTTGAAGCGATAAAGATGTGGCACGTCCAGCTCGGTGAGAGGAATGTTACCAGAAAGGCTGAGCAAGACAACAGGGACTTTTGGGTCGCGCTCGCGCCCGGCTTGGGGGCGCTTGCCGTGTTCATAGCAGTTGCAGTATTTCTGCTCAATTATGTCGAACCCGCACTGGTCGAGCCTGAGCAGTTCCCGGTTAATCCCGACAGGCTGCCTCCTGTTAGCAATCCGCTGCCAGGAGCCAGCGATATCAATGAAAGCCAGTCCGGCATTTCGGGAGACCATCGGGAAATAGTCGCCAACTTTCCAATGAGCCTGGTTGCGGGATTTCTGTTTGCAGGCGCCCTAGTTGCAGGATTCTTGGTATACCTCATGGTCTACAGGTGCCGCCAAGATGTTCTGCGGTTAGAACAGGGGCTTTAGGGACGGTTCTAAAAGCAGGATTATCAGCAAAGTCTGCGAAACTTACTGCATGGAAAAAGCCTACATAGTAGTCGCAATAGCGGCCGGACTCGTTGCTGTGCTTTCGGCACAGCAGCAGTCCTACGCGCAGTATGGCGGTTCGATATCGCCGGAGGTCACCGAGGAAACGCTGCAGAAATGTGCCCAGCTGAAAATAGAGAAGGCGCAGTGCACTGAATCTAACGTCCTTTTGATGGAGAGGGTAGGGATGAAGGATGGGGCAGGCTCGGGAACTGCATTCATAGCAAGCGAGACCGGACAGATGGTCGCAATAATCGGAATTCTCGGTGCCGTATTTGGCGGTGTGGCCGGCGCGTTCTTTGTGATGGGAAGGGGGAAGCAGGTCAAGCCAGCGTAATTCCTCTCTACCATTTTTCTTGGTCGCTTGGTTTTGGCCTTCTGCAGCGGCACCTGCGGAAAGTACAGATCGCGCAAGCTGCAGGAGTCCCGTCTTCGATATGCCTTTGGAGACAAATGGTGCTGCTACTGCAGCGTTTTCATGAAATGTGAGCAACGAAACTGCCCATGCTGCAATACCAGGCTGCGCACTAGACCTGCGAGATGGGCAGTGACCAAGAGTGCGTGCCTTGTCGAGTGAAGGAGTCGGAGAACTCTGATGCTTTGCAATAGTGCATTCCGAAGTGAACAATACAAAGCAAATTTTCTTGATTGAAATAATCCGAAATCCCCGCAACACGAATACACTTAAGAAGCAGGGAACGTGCGTAGATTTCGATATTGTCCACCCGGGCTGCCAGGATAAAGTCATCGGAATTTGTGGGAAAGGAGGTCTCTATCCGCGGTTGGGTGCACAGACTCAGAAAGCAGAAGGAGAACTCTTTCATACTAGTCAGGGACGACCGGGGCGGCGTGATCCAGTGCGTCCTCCCTACTGCCAGGGTGGAAAATCTGACGATCGAATCCTCGGTCGAGATTACTGGAGTCGTTAGCCAGGATTCCCGAGCGCCGGAAGGAGGTTTTGAAATCAAGGGCACCAAGATAATAATTTTCAACGTGGCCGGGATTGACTACCCGATTGGCGAATTCCAGAGCGACGAGCTTTTGCTTGACAAGCGGCACCTTGCCTTGCGGACCCGCAGGATGATAGCGATCGCGAAAATTCGCGCGTCTCTGCTGAGGCACTGCAGAAGCTGGTTCGTTGAAAACGACTGGGTGGAAGTGACGGCGCCGACAATAGTAAAGGGCGCTGTGGAAGGCGGCTCTACGCTCTTCAAGCTGAAATACTTTGACGAGGAAGCGTACCTTTCGCAAAGTGCCCAGCTATACCTAGAGGCAATGATATTCTCGCTTGGCCGAGTCTGGAGCATGACGCCGTCGTTTCGCGCAGAAAAATCCAGGACGGTGCGACACCTTGCCGAATTTACTCACTTGGAGGCAGAAGCGCCTTGGGTTTCCCTAGAGGACATCATGACCGTCCAGGAACAGTTAGTGACCTTTGCGATCCAGAACACAATCAAAGACCGAGCGGAGGATCTTGTCTTATTAAAGAGGGATGTTGCCGAACTCAAGAAGATCGAACCGCCGTTTGAGCGCTTACCTTATCCCAAGGCGATCGAGAACCTCCAATCGAAGGGCTTTGTGGTCACCGAGGAAGACGGAGCCAGGAGGGATATTAGGCTGGGTGATGACCTGTCGATTGAATCTGAAAGAGAGCTGACGAAAAGTTCTGAGAAGCCCATATTTGTTGTGGGTTATCCAATGGCAGTCAAGCCCTTCTACGTAAAGGAGGATCCTGCAATCACTGGAACGGGGCTTGCGGCAGACATGCTTGCGCCCCGGGGATTTGGGGAAATAACAAGCGGCGGCCTGAGGGAAGACGACATATCGGCAATGACGGGCAGAATGATAAAGGAGGGACTGAACCCCGACTCGTACGAATGGTATCTAGACCTGCGGAGGTACGGCTCCGTCCCACACGGCGGCTTTGGACTTGGCATCGAGCGCCTGATGCGGTGGATCACTAACGTCGAAGATATCAAGGACACCGTTCTATTCCCGAGAACAATGTCCCGGGCCTACCCCTGATCGCCCGAACTGACGCTTTTCAGTCAAACAGGATAAAGATAACTAGCACTACGTAGATTGATCCGCCATATGTTTGGCAAGGCAAAGTGCAGAATGTGCGGCGACGAAGTCAGGTTCGCTTTGAAACACTTGAGAGATAAGCACGGAGATATTTTCGAATCTGAAGTCAGGACCATGAAGATGCCTGCGATAATGAAGAAGTATTTTATTGAATAACTTTCAGCTGATCCTTCCTTCTTTTCGCAGTTCTGCCAGAATCTGGCTTAGCCCTCGGTCGTGCGAAATAGAGCCTGGCTGCGCTGTCTGAAGCGATGACCCCTCGAGTATCTTGTCGATTTCACCCCTGTCAAGCCAGATCCCGTTGCACGTCGTGCAGTAATCAAGATGAATGCCGTACTTGAGTACTTCTTGCATTTCCCCCGAACAGTTTGGGCACCGCAACGTCATGAATAATATGTTGACGCCGGAGAAATAAGAATCAATCCGGCAACCCATGTGAAAAGATGGCAAGTCGCCTACTTCTTTCTGGCGGCCTTCTTTTTCTTTAGCCTTGAAGTCGGCGCCTTTTTCTTGGACGTCTTTTTCTTTGCTTTGACTACCACAGGCTCGGCTGCCTTGGGCTGTTCAGCTTGTACGGCCGCGGGAGCAATTGGCACTGCCGGCGGAACGATTTTTGAAAGCTGGATTTCGATGCACGACATCCTCTTACTCTCCCCTGTCGAGACAACAAGCGAATCGGTTCCAAGAGCAATTGTCTCAGTAACCACATTCGCGACATCCCGCTTTATCATTTCAGCCACGTCCACTGCGGTGACTATGCTAAGGCTGCCGGTCGCCTTGATCACCACTTTCCCGGTGTTGCTGAGCCGTAGGAGGCCGGGTGCGATATAGTCTGAGGCGTGCTTTTTTCCAATCATCAGGACCGAGGGCGGTATTACGCGATTGTTCGAGTTTGTGTTTTCATGTACGACTGATGTCGCAATCATTCCCTTTCCAGAGATATTCGGGCTTAGACATTGGGTGTCAAGAGTACTTGGCTTTTGAGTGAAGACGCAAGACTTTAAACTCCTTCGCGACATCGTACGCCGTTGGAGCCAGAGCCGTTCTTAGACGCAGCGAGAAAACGGGTGCTCCTGTTTGACGGCGCAATGGGGACCCAGATCCAGAGTCTCAACCCAAAGCCTGAGGATTTTCCCGACGGCAAGGACGGATTCAACGACGGCCTGGTATTGTCGAGGCCAGAATGGATCAAAGAGATCCACAGGAGCTACCTAGCTGCTGGCGCGGACTGCATAGAAACCAACACGTTTGGCTCTAACAAGCTAAAACTGGACGAGTACGGCTATGGTCACATGACTGTGGATTTCAATCAAAAAGCCGCAACGCTTGCGCGTCAGGTATGCGACGAGTTCAATGACAGGCCGCGTTATGTGATAGGGTCGATGGGCCCCAGCGGCTACCTGCCCAGCTCAAACGACCCAGACCTGGGACAGAAACCGCTTGACGAGATAAGGGATGCCTTTGCGCTGCAAGCCGAGGGACTGATTCTCGGCGGCGTGGACGCTCTGCTGATAGAAACGAGCCAGGATATCCTGGAGGTAAAGCTGGCGATAGAGGCGTGTCATATTGCCATGGGTAAAGCAAAGAAAAAAGTGCCGATAATTGCGAACGTTACTCTGGACCAGTATGGAAAGATGCTGCTTGGCACGAATGTGCAGGCGGCCTACACAACGGTAAGCGACATGAAAGTCGACGCATTTGGGCTCAATTGCTCCACAGGGCCGAGGGAAATGGTCCAAAGCGTCCGTTGGCTCGGCGAGCAATCTCTTCCAATCCTCGTCATGCCCAATGCTGGGATGCCGCTGAATGAGGGCGGAAGGGCAGTTTACAAAATGGCCCCTAGGGACATAGCAGAAGCACTGGGTGATTTTGTTGGTAAGTACCCAAACGTTCGGATGATAGGCGGATGCTGCGGAACAACACCGCAGCACATCGCGGAACTCAGAAAGACTCTTGATGCGATCAGTACCAGCTAGCGCCGGCTATGGATTGCTCGACTAGCGACTGCTTGGGTTTTTGAGGAGTCGATGCGATGTCCTTGTAGAAATATTCAATGCCAACCTTGCCAAATCCCCTTATCCTCTTTATCCTGCCCTGGACAGTAAGCCTGGTGATTGCAAACCTGACATCCTGCTTGTTGCCCACTAGCGTGTCAAGGTCCTTGCTCGTAACCTTGCCGCTCCTGCTCTTTATGATGGCATACACCGTTTCTATTAGGCCGGCGGAGCCGTTTCCCTTGATTCTAAATTGTTGAATTGTTGCCATTTTGGGTGCCTTGGGTTTTCATTATAAAGGGGGGTAGGTAGAATTTTCGGTACTCTGTTTATTTTTTTTGACCTCTGACACTAGATAATTTATAGTATTCGGTTGATCGAGAGGGCTTTGTTATTCTGCTGCTGCGGCGAGCTGGCTTGGCATAGAAGATATACCCGATCGGAGGATTAGAAAAGGTTCTTGACACCGAGAGTGAGCTCATCGCTGAAGGCAGTGGACCTGAGGCAGGAGCCGCCACCGCTGATAATAGGCGAGCGCTTGAACACCCTCGGTTCCAGGAAGGCAAAGGAGCTCGTATTCGCAAATGACTTTGATGGCTTGGTGGACCTTGCGAGGGCGCAGGTGGAAGACGGCGCCCACTGCCTTGATGTCTGCGTAGCGCTCACAGAACGCTCGGACGCTGAGGAACAGGCATTCATGACGACTCTGGTAAAGCGCCTGAGCCTGGAGGTCGAGGCCCCGCTTGTCATAGACTCCACGGTCCCCGCGGTGATCGAAGCCGCCATCCGCCAGATACCCGGGCGGCCAATAATCAATTCAATAAACTTGGAAGGTGACGGGAGCAGGTTTCACGCATTGGCACCGTTGATGGCAAAATACGGGGTTCCTGCGATCGCGCTCTGCATAGGTCCCAAGGGAATGGCCAAGTCGCCTGAGGAGAAAGCCGAAGTTGCGCAACTGATGTTTGACATCGGGACAAAGGAGTACGGACTGAAACCCTGGCAGTTTATCTTTGACGTTCTGACCTTTACGCTTGGGACGGGGGAGGCAGAGTTTGCTGATTCTGCAAAAAATACACTTGACGGAATCAGGCTGGTCAAGCAGAGGCTTCCCGAGTCGTTCGTTAGCCTTGGCCTGAGCAATGTCAGCTTTGGACTTCCTCCTGCCGCCAGAAGGTTAGTCAATTCCGTTTTTCTCTACCACGCTATAAAGTCCGGACTTGATGCTGTGATCATAAACGCAAAGGACATTATCCCGTACCCGGAAATAGCTGAGAAGGAGCGCAACCTTGCTGAAGACCTGATCTTTAACAGGACGCCGAATGCACTAGCAGAGCTCCTTACTTTCTTTGAGGGTGCTAAAGCGACTGCAGGGGCCGCATCGAAGCGAGTCGAAGTAGATCCTTCGTGGGACGCGGCGCGGCGATGCCATTTCCGGATCGTGAACCGTTTGAGGGATCGCATCGAAGACGACGTCGTCCAGGCAATAGCCGATCGTGTCAGGGGAGACAAGGATGTTCGAGTCGGCGCGGACGGAAAGCTTGCTCTGAAAGCTCCGCGCGAAATCGCTCACGAAGCTGCGGTCGAGACCCTCAACGAAGTGCTGCTGCCTGCGATGAAGGAGGTGGGTGACAAGTTCGGTGCGGGGGAGCTCATACTGCCGTTCGTACTAAAGTCCGCGGAATGCATGAAAGCGGCTGTTGCAGAGCTTGAAAAATACCTTATCAAACAGGAAGGAGTCAGCAAGGGCAAGCTGGTCCTCTGCACTGTCTACGGGGACGTCCACGACATTGGCAAGAACCTGGTCAAAACGATTTTCGTGAATAACGGCTACAGTGTCTATGATTTAGGCAAGCAAGTTCCGATGCAAAAGATTTTTGAAAAGGCTAGCGAAGTGAATGCCGATGCAGTTGGGCTTTCTGCACTGCTCGTGTCCACATCGAAGCAGATGCAGCATTTCTTGGAGCAGGCGCGCCAGAACGGGATTAAAATCCCCGTACTCTGTGGCGGCGCTGCGATAAACAGCACTTATGTTAATAGGATCGCAAAGGAGGGCGGCGTATATGAGCCGGGCGCTTTTTATTGCAAGACTGCCTTTGACGGCCTCAAAGTCATGAACAAGCTGATGTCGCCGGAACGCGGCGGGTTCGTAAGCGACTGGAAAGACAGGCTGGAAAAGTGGAATGACAAGCAGGTCGCTTCTTCGGACCAAGTCGACCTACCGCACAGCGGTGTTTCCGCAGTTGCCCCGCCCGTGCCGCCTCACATTGGGGTGCAAGTGAGGATCGAACCCTCGATGGTAAGCCTGCCCGATGTCTGGAAATACATCAACAAAAAGTCGCTTTTCGTACTCCAGTGGGGTTTGAAAGGCAAAGGGGCAAGTGAACAAGATCCTGAAGAGCTGTTCGAACACTGGAAAGCGCGCGTGATAAGAGAAAAATTGTTCGAGCCGCGTGCAGTGTACGGTTACTTCCATTGCCACAATCTTTCACCCGGGCGCGGAGGAAGTGGCAGGCTTGGAGTGGACCTGCCTTCGGGTGCGCAGAGGATGTTCGAATTTCCCCGCTCATCACGGGACAAGCGCCTTTGTCTCGCAGACTATTTTGGTAAGGACGACGTCATCGCGTTTCAGGCCGTCACAGCTGGCGCGGTTGTGACTGAGACAATCGAGAAATGGAACAGCATGGACAACTATACCGATGCCTACTACTTGCATGGCCTGGCAGTGGAAACGGCAGAGGCAATGGCTGAATGGGTAAACGCGAGAATCCGGGATGAATTGGGGATCGGATCAAAGCGTGGCCTGCGCTACAGCTGGGGTTATCCGAGCTGCCCTGACGTCATGCAGCACCACCTCGTGTGGGAATTCCTTGATCCGACAAAGTCAGGAATGACGCTAACCGAAGCCGGACAGATAGTGCCTGACCAGTCGACCGCTGCAATGGTTGTCCACCATCCTGACGCAGAGTATTTTGTTCTGTAAATCCTTCCAGCGGCTTCTACAGAATTACGCGGGTCTTTGAAAGGCGTTTGCTGTCAGAGTATCAGTGAGGTGATTGTTGTGTGCAATAACTAAACAAACTATCGCTTCGAATCAACTCACTCATCCATAACTTCGTCATGGTAATTCTTGGCCTCTTCAGTCATTGATACTTCAATGCCGCATTTTTCTTTCAAGTCAACTGACGCTTTCTTTGTCAGTGTCATATACTCCAGTGATTATTGGAGGTTAGTGACACTTGGAAGAAATATATTGTTTGTTCGCCATCTTGCCTGCAGATGCTTCGGAGGGGGCATATCCTGCTTATCGGAGGAAGTGCCGCAATCGTTGTCGGCCTTGCGATGGTGAGTTACTATGCTGTCCGGCTGATAGAGGCCCTCGAAGGGGAGACCTACACAGCCGAGCCAGGCAGCTCTGCGGAGATTAGCAGAAACTTTACAAGCTCCGAAACCGGCGGCCAAGCGGGGTACCTTGTGTCGGTGGCAACGCTCGATGGCGATCGTCCTATGATCACTGTCAGGGGTCCCGACGGCCAGGTAATTCTGCAGAGGACTGTGGACCAGCCATTTATGCTGGAACCTTTCAATATTGGCCAGAACGGAACCTACTCCTTGACAGTTTCAAACCCCTCGGCAGATTCATCTTTGGAAGTTGGAATGATCCTTGACAGCCTGGAAGGACTCCTCGGTAGAGGTGCCATGTCTCCTGTGCTTACAGGGATTTTCTGGCTTGTGTTCGTTGCCGGCGTGGGGGCCGCCGTGGCAGGAGCCTTCATCACGGTAATGGATCGCAGGCGGATCAGCAAAATGAAAAAGTTTGGCGATATGAGCGATTTGGTATAGGTAGCATCAGATGGCAAAGCTTGAAGCGAAAAATATCGGCAAGTGGTTTGTGGGGAGCGACGGGAAGCAGAATCAGACTATGTCTGCCATCGCCGACGTGAACCTTTCGATCGAAGAGGGGGAATTCATTTGCTTCGTCGGTCCATCCGGCTGCGGCAAGACCACGCTACTGAACATACTTGCAGGCCTAGACAAGCCCACCGAAGGCGAAGTGATCCTTGACGGTAGGCCGGTCTATGAGACGGGCCCGGACAGGTGCATGGTCTTTCAGGAAAACGCGCTTTTCCCGTGGCTCAAGGTCATCGACAACGTTGAATTTGGGCTGATGATCAAGGGAGTCGAAAGGACAAAGCGACGCGAGCAAGCCATGCATTACCTTGACATGATGCAGCTTTCAAAGTTCGCAGACGCATACACCTTCCAGCTTTCTGGAGGAATGAAGCAGAGGGTGGCCATAGCCCGTGCCCTTGTAATGGATCCAGAAGTACTCTTGATGGACGAGCCATTCGCAGCCCTGGACAGCCAGACGCGCGATTTGCTGCTAGTCGAACTACAGCTGATCTGGGCCAAGACGAAAAAGACCATCGTGTTCATTACCCACAACATTACCGAGTCAATCTGCCTTGGCGACAGGGTGGTCGTATTCAGCAAGCGCCCCGGCAGAGTAAAGAAAGTCATTCCCATCAATTACAGGAGGCCTAGGCTCCCGGAGGACGAGAACCTTAGGTCTTTCCAGATGCAGGTAGTGGATGCGATGCAGGCCGAAATTATCGCTGAAAAGAACAAAAACACTAGCTGAGCTCGCGCAAGAGTTCCAGACCAGCAGAAAAGCTGTTAGGCGACGTGATCAAAACCCTATCGGACATTTCCCCGGCCCGCTTTATGAAATCCACAGGTTCCCTTTCGTAAGCCGACCAGTCAAGCCCTATCGCCGATGCAGATTTACGATTCTTTTCTGACGGGACCATCACGACTGCCGCGACCTTTATGCCGCACGGTCTGGCGAGATCCACGATTTCTCCAAGGTCAGAAAGAGACGAAATTGATTGTGTAACGAACGAGTGAGGCCGGGCTTCCAGTTTTTTCCTCACAGATTTTGCGGGGCAGTCCCCGACCCTTGCGGGAAAAGATAGGTCAAGCTTGATCTCATGATCATAGCCGCCTTCTCGCAGCATCGTAACGCATTTGGTAGGCACTATGCCACTCCCGTCCACTCCATCAGCAGACTTGTCCCCCATCAAGATGAGCACGCTTTCAACTCCGACAAGAACGGCGTCTGTGACGGCCTGCGCTAGCGAGGTAAAGTTGCGATCACGTGATCTCAAGCTGCAGCTGAGCGCTGGAGATCTTGTCCCAAGAGCCTGCCGGATGTGGTCAGCTGCCGTAACGCTTGACAGCCTCGGGATTCCAAGCACAGAGTCAGTCAGGTGCATCCCCCAGGCAAGTCCGGCCAACTTTGACGCGCGGTCGACCATGGAGCGTATTTCGCTGCGAAGTACTGCGGGATCGAACTTGTCCCCCCTGACTATTTTTGGCGGGTTGAGCTCGTAAGAAATCTTCATCGCTCAGAGGAAGATCAGCGCCTGGTATTATTAAGTGCAAGGTCGCGCCGTGATCGCATATATTGATCGTGCGCGGAATTGTGGTAGTTGCGAAAGGACGACCTCCTTGCGATCCTTGGCCCGGCCGTTAGCCAGCGGCCGTACCTGCCGGTCGATGCTGAATCTGCAACGCCATCGGCAGTGCTTGTAGTCATTCATTACCACTCTTTACCCAACAAGCCCCGTTTTTTCCTCACAAAGCGGAACAGATCCCTGAAAACTCATGGAGGCGAAAT
>DATEEE010000008.1:0-7726 GCA_035281285.1 Nitrososphaera sp. | reverse complement strand
TCTTGGATAGTGCCAGAGTTTGGCGCAATCGCTGCAATCGTGCTAGCTGTCGCAATCGTTGGAATCATCGTAGCGACCGCAAGATACGGCAAACTGAACAGTATCGTCCCAAGGCTTTAGAGCCTTTTCTTTTTCCTTTTTATTATTTTGTCAAGTCCTACCGAAAGGTATCGAAGGATTGATGGGGCCTTCGGAGGGATTTGAACCCTCCTCAAGCGGTCTCTGCCGAAAACTTTGAGAAGCTGTCCACAGCCGCCTATACTAACCAGGCTATACTACGAAGGCCAGCCAAAAAAATTGCAGTGGCTACAGTATATAATCGTTCGATCTTTGGGTTATTCCAAGTGCGCAGCAAAGTACGGAAGCGAGCGAGCCGAATTTTTCCCTAATCAGCCCAGTCGGTTTCCGAACACTCTGCGCCGAGTCATGAGAATCGCTGCGCCCAGGGCCGAAGCCACACCTGCAAGCGCGTACGCCGGAAACTCTGGCACCACGTTTGTCCCTGCGACAGTGATTTCTTCAGAGTCGGCTGGGTGGCTTATCTTAATCGTAGCAACTGCCGCTCCTGCTGATTCCACGACTTGAACGCTGTCTGTTACCTCACCATCGACTGTCACGACGTAAGGGCCTTCAAGAATCCGTCCAATCGAAATCACAGTCGTGCCTTCCACACCACTATCGGCGGTGGTAATGAAGCTGATGGACTTGTCTTGCTCGTCTAGCGAAAACTCGCTTATGGTGGCCGTGCTGTTTACTGGTATTTCCACAGTCTCGCCGTTAAACTGCACGGTCTGCAGCTGCGCAACTTGCGGGATTTCATCGGATTCCGGTATGACATAGCTGATGAGCTTCAGGTCCTCGTCCTGAAGGAGACCCACACCGGGAGCGTAATACTTGAATTCCTTTTCTCCCGGCTCGAGCGGGTTGGTTTCTTCAACCTGCAGAACATTTTCAAACGCGCCGGCCGGAACGGTAAGTGTCGCGTCAAGGCTGATAATTTCGGCCCTGTCCTCGGCCACGCCGGGTGCGACTTCTTGATAGTACTTTAGTCCAACGGTAGGTTCTGCAGGGTAGAGAAGGCCCGCCCTTGCGCCGTCTTCGCCAGCAAGCCATGCACCTTCGTGCTCTACAATCTCGCCGTCCTGATAAATGTCAACTTCCTCTCCAAAATAGAAAATGTCGCCGGTCGCAACGCAGTATGCCATGAAGTTCCGGGAAATTTCAACGAGCTCGCCGTCTTCGCTCTCCCGCTCTTCGACCTCCCTGGTTAGCACTCCGTCAACAGTCCTCGTTTCATTGGTGACAATGATGACGAGCTCTAGATGCTCACCGTCGTCATCTCCTTCTAGCGTCAGCTGGTATCCCGGTTCAAGGAAAAAGTAGCTGTTGGATCCGTTCGGCGACAGCTCGCAGGCATGAACGTTAAAGGAATCGATCCACCCGTCTTCAGAACTTGCATGACCAGAGCCCGCTGCGCCAGCGAAAAAAGCTAGCCCCGCGACCATTCCCAACATCAATAATTTTGATCCGGTTCGAGCATCTACAGAACTACTGTGTCCAATCATTACGTGAATATTCACGTGGTACTTGGCTATTAAGACGTGTGATACAACAGGCTAATGCCGGACTACCACCACGCAAGCGAAAGCGATTTTTCGATTAGACTCTTGTACCACATTACGTGACTGGCGTCAATTTCAGCACGTGCGGGGACCATATCTACCTGCCCGGCAATAAGCCAAGTCTCGCTGTCTGAACTCCTTCTTCTTCCAGCCTGTTCCCAAGCGCGTTCAGCCCAATCGAGTCGCCGGCGAGGTGGCCCAGAACCACCAGATTTCCCCGCGTCTTTTCCTCCCGCAGCTTTGTCAGGTCGCCGTAATCGACGTGCAGGTAAATTACCGTGGAGACATCGTGATCGAAATATGCTTTCGCCACTGGGTATCCGCCGTTTGTCCCCGCTGCAATTACGAGCGCCCAGTGACCCGCCCTGTTCTTTTCGCTACCGTACCTAACTCGAACGCGAGTGGCTGCATTCTTGAATTCAGGGATCTTGCTTACCGAGCGGACAATATCGGAGACGTACTCGGTCCTCCCATCGTTGATGGCCTTCAGTATGACTTGCCTCATGTATTCGTCGCATGGCTGATGGATATTTACAAGCGGCATCTTCATGAGTCTGGCAGCGGCCACCACGTCGCTGTAAATGTCAGCGTGGGTGCGAGTCTCCACTCGCTCTTTAAGTTTTTTCACGGCCTTCAGCGCCTTAGCCCGGGGGACCCCATGCTCGACCATGTAGTCGACGTGCCTGTCAAAGACCTTGTAAAAATTGATGGCGGCAATCCCGATGGGGTGATGAGCTATCACGGCATCGCAGCCAAGGCTGCGCGCCAGCATCAGCTCAGCCGTCCCGACGTCGACTGCAATCATGGCTTTGTGGATGCTCTTTCCTCTGACGTGCACGGCACTGTCCGCTGGAGCCTTTTTCCATCCTGCAAGCTCCAGTCCTATTTTCATTATCCTTTCAGTGTCAAGCGCAGGCAATCGTGTGGTTCAGTGCAACCGGTGCAAAATTTAAATCTGTTCTTGGACCTATCGGATTGAAAGATGAGCTGCTCCGACGAGCACGTTTCGCATTCGATGCAAGAAAACCTTATACAGATTACTCCCGAGCTCCGCTCAAAGCTAAAGAAGGCCAAGTATGGCGTCTACAACCATTCGGCAGTCGAGCTCTGTCACTGGACGAAAAAGTCCTTCGCCAACGAGGGCAACTGCTACAAGCACAAGTTCTACGGAATCTCGACTCACCGCTGCATGGAAATGACGCCCGCCGCCATGAACTGTGAAAACAGGTGCGTATACTGCTGGAGGCCGACGGAATTCTACGACACTCTTGAGATGCCCGAAGATCTGGTCGACGAGCCTGACGTAATTGTCGAGCAGCTGCTTGCCGAGCGCAAGAAACTGATCAATGGGTTCTACGGCCATTCAAAAAACGACCGGAAAAAGCTCGACGAGTCACTTCTCCCGGCCCACTATGCGATTTCGCTTTCCGGCGAGCCGACAATGTACCCCAAGCTGCCGAAACTGATCAGGTATCTGAAATCGCTCAAGGCGACCAAGTCCATTTTTCTGGTCACAAACGGTCAAGAGCCTGACATGCTACGCAGGTTAGAGTCCGAGGACGCGCTGCCCACCCAGATTTACCTTTCGACCAACGCTTCGAACCGCAAGATGTTCTTCCAGATAAACCGCCCGCGACACAGGGATGCCTGGGAAAGGTGGTGGGAGAGCCTGAGGTTCCTTTCAAAAGTTAATACGCGGACAGTTCTGAGGATGACCCTTATCAGGGGCTACAATAACATGCACGAGTTCGCAACCGAGTTTGCCGAAATGATGCGCCGGGGCGATCCGCACTTTATCGAACTAAAATCGTACATGCATATCGGCATGTCGAACCGGAGACTGGAGCAGGAAGACATGCTCGAGATGGACGAGGTAAGGGAATTTTCCAGGCAGCTGTGCGGCAACATGCCATCGTTCGAAGTAATGGACGAAAGCGAGATTTCCAGAATAGTGGTGCTTCAGAACAAAGCCAGGCGTGTCGACAGGTGGATAAGAGAGTACCTTGACGACGGCCCTGTCATGCCCGCGCCGGTACGGCTTTGAACCCGAGTATGACGTTCGGGACGCCATACTCGTGATTATATAATTACGCAGAGCAGTACTCTGACAGTATCGACTTTGACGCGGGCACTATTTGCCGGACTTGCGGCCCTTTCGCTAGTAATGTTAACAGGATTCCCAGGAATTGCCTCTGGCCAGCAGCCCGTAATCGTCTTTCCGCCTCTCGAAGGAGCAGACGTAGAGATCGACGGTTCCTGGACGACTGCAGGAGAATGGAGCAAGGCCAGTGAAACTATAGTGAACTACACCGACGGCTCAAGGCTTGCTATCAGAGGCATGAACGACGGTGATTTCCTCTATGTCATGCTCGAAATGCCCGACGATTACCTCCTTGATGGACACGGCGCGGTATGCTTTGACACAGAAGCCGAAGGCGGCACGTACCTTGCGCAGGACGACTATTGCTTCGTAATGGGCACGGCGCTTAGAGAATACCACGGAACCAACCGGACGACTCTGATGCAGCAAGTGCCACTTGACCAGTACGTGACTGCGCAGAGGGCAATGTCGGATTCAAAGAGCCCGCTCTATTCTTCGAAGGAACACGTGAGCTATGAATTCAGGGTCCCACTAAGCTATCTTGGGGACGACAGGACGCACTACGGATTTTACGTCACGTTTGACACTACGGGCCAGGACAACAACTACACCTACTACTACTCGTGGCCCGACTACAAGACTGCGGAATACCTGCGGACCGTTCCGCCCAGGTCATGGGGCATCGTTTCACTTTCGGAAGACACGGTCATTCCAGAATTTCCCGTCCCAGTAATTGGCGCGCTTGCCGCCGTCGTGGGCGGGGTGGCGCTGATGTCGCGGACCAGGCTGTTCAGGCTTTAGGCGTGCCGTCGTAGTCAAGCAGCCAGCCTGCGAATTTTTCAAGAGCTCTCCTTCTGTGCGAGTAGTTGTTCTTTTCGGCTCCCATCTGGGCAAAAGTCAGAGTCGATCCTTCCGGCACGAAAATAGGATCGAAGCCCCAGCCTCCGGCAGTGATGTTGTCAGAAATCCTGCCTGCTACCAGCCCCTCAGAGATCGACACGGTCCTGTCGTCGCAATACGCTATCGCCGAGCGAAATGTCGCGGCCCTGCCGTCCGAACCCAAAAGGAGTTTCAGTATGCCGGCGTTGCCGATGCTCTTGAAGGCAAACGAGGAGTACTGGCCGGGAAAGCCGTTCAGCGAGTTTATGAAAAGCCCGTCGTCTTCCACAAAAACTGGAGTTTTTGTAAGGGAATATGCCGCCCTGGCCTTTCCTTCAGAGATCTCTGCAAGCGAATCCGCCTGCATCTCTGGCAGGTCCAGCCGAGCATGCCTCACTTGTATACCGAAATCGGAAAGGATTTCCCGGGCCTCCAGATACTTGCCCGGGTTAGAGCTGGCAAATGTCACGTGAAGCTGGCGCACTGTCAGACTGCAGGAATAGCGCGGATAAAAACTAGGTGACGCGGGCGTATCTTCCGCGCTGCTCTATTTCATGGACGTTTTCGAGAACCCTGCCTGCGCGCTTTTTGCCCGCGAAGCTGGCATACCCCTCCACAAAGCTTTCGAAGGCATTCATTACATGGACGTGCGCGCTGCCAAGAATCTCCTTTATCAGCCGTACATCAGTAGCAGCGTCTTCGGTACGTTCGGAATAGTATGCAAGGCCAAAGTCGAGCAGCACGAGCCTTTCTCCGTCCGCGATAAAATTGGAAGTGGTGAGGTCGCCGTGGATGATGCTGCCGGCATGGAGCATCGCCGAATACTTTCCGATGACTCGGCAAAGCTCGGGCGTGAGTATATCGCGTACGTTCTTCCCTTTCACAAACTCCATTATGATTTCGGCGCGGACCGGATCAAGAAAGTAGACAAACGGAGTCGCCACGCCTGACCTTCTTGCAGCGGACATAAAGTTCGCCTCGTGCAAGGTCCGCTGCCTCCTTATTGCAAGGTCAAGCTCGGGTTGGCGGTACGGCTTGGGTTCGCGAACTTTGGAAATGGCGCTGCGGCCGCCCCACTCTGTAAGGTAGATGTCAGCCTCCGCACCCCTTGCCAATAGCTGCTGCGACAATAGTAATATAGCGTCTGGGCAGCAGATAAAAACGTGGTGAGTTTTGAGCCGGCGCCCGGTGAAAAGGTCGTGCTCGGAGAGGACTGCGCGGAGGACAAGCTGCGCAGCGGCGTGCTTATTCTGACTGACAGGCGACTCGTGTTTCAGAAGACGCAGGGAAGGATGGCTACTCTTTCAAAGAAGGAGGGCGAGATCGCCCTAGACATTCCCGTTGAAAAGATATCAGATGCAAATTCCGAGGGCTTTTTGGTGAAAAAGCTGGTTGTAAAGTCCGAAGGCAAGACTTTCAAATTTGGAGTGTTCAACAATGGCAAGTGGGTGCGCGAGATAAATTCACTCAAGCGCGCCAGCTGACCTTGACTGAGTCGAGCCGCCACGACTGCCTGACGTAGGACTTTTCCAGCCTTACGCTCTTGCCCGTAGACCTGTATTCTTGGAGTGCGGTCCAGGAGATCTGGGCACCGTTGTCGCCTGCGAACTGCGCTGGGCATTCGTGAAACGCTGCCCCGTGCCTTCCGGCGGCTGCTGAGAGCATTTCTCCTAGCCTCCGGTTCGCGGCTACGCCTCCTACCACCATCAGTTCTTTCTTGCGCGTGAAAGAAAGCGCACGCTCTGCAGCTTCGGCGAGCATCGCAAACGCGGTTTCTTGCAAGGAATAGCAAACGTCCGGAATACCGCCGGATTTGGATTCCCGCGCCATTTTCAGTGCCGCTGTAAGCAGGCCGGAGAATGAGACGTCGTTGCCTTTGACTACGTACGGGAGCTGGAGGTACCTGCCCTGCGATCTGGCGGCCATTTCTTCGATCCGACCCCCGCAGGGCGACGCAAAGCCCAGGCCCCTTCCAAACTGATCCAACAGCTGGCCGACCGTGATGTCAAGCGTTTCCCCGAATACACGCCAGCGGCCACTCGAAAAGGCGAGCAGCATGCAGTGACCCCCGGAGACAAGGAGCACCAGCGGGTCCTGTGCCCCCGTGAGCGCGGCTCCCAGTTCCACGTGGCCGAGAGCGTGGTTAACAGGCATCAAAGGCTTGCGGTAGAATCCTGACAGCGCCCTTGCTACGACCGCGCCGACGCGGAGGCACGGGCCAAGCCCGGGCCCTGCGGCATACCCGATCAAGTCAATTTGCTCCATCGACTTGCCAGCGTCCAAAAGTGCGCGCGCTAGAACTGCGGCTGATGCTTCGATGTGGTGCCTTGAGGCGTCGCGCGGGTGAATCCCCTGACCCTCCGGAGGCTTGTAGACATCCCTTGCGTCTGAGAGTATCCTGGCTTTGCCGTCGACGACCGCGCAGCCAAAAGTGTGCGCGGTGCTTTCTATTCCCAGGCAGACTGTCAATGCCTAGCCCCTACTTGCCGCGGACACAATCTTGACTACGTCTCCGTTCTTTAGCTCGTGGTCCGCGCCAATCCTCTGCTTGGTCCTTGCGTCAACCGCGTATAGAAAGCCCTTTGCAAGGTCAGCATGTACAGTGGCTGCCAAATCCCTGGCCTTGGATCCAGATGGCAGCAGCCTGACATCGGGTAGGACGTTGCCCTTCTTGTCCGACAGCTTGAATTCATCTTCGACAGGGTAGACCGCTATCATGTGCAATAGCTTGAAGCAGGCAATGTTGATTGCCTCTTGCACACCGGTCGAGCCGTATTTTTCGATGAGGAATCTGACGATATCCAGCGCCTTTTGCTGCTGGGGATTGAGCGCGACTCCCTGTCGAACCTCGAACGATCCATCGCCTGGCAGGTAGTGAAGCACGCCCTTCTTAGATGCCTTGCGCAGCAGAGCCTCTGCCTCAGATGCACAGGGAACGACCTCAAGCCCGGCAGCTTTTATTTTTGCAATACCGGCCTCCGCGGAGGGAAGGTCTGACTTGTTGGCGGCGATGACGAATGGTTTTGCGCGGGCCCTGAGCAGCTTGCAGAAGGAAAGTATGTCCTGTTCAGTCCAGGAGACTGGCTTTTTCGAAGCCAGGCCGGACTCGTGCAAAGTGGAAAAT
>DATEEE010000007.1:0-5670 GCA_035281285.1 Nitrososphaera sp. | reverse complement strand
CCGGTGGCGTTACCCTCTTCGTCCACTACGCCGGCAAAGATGACGGTTCCACTCTGTTTTGGAAATTCGGAGGCGGCAAGCAGCATCGAAATCAGCGGCGCCTTTGCGTCGGAAGCCCCCCTGCCGTAAATGTGGCCGTCCTCTACCCTGACCGGCACCTGACCTGGCACAGTGTCCATGTGGCCGCAGAGCAAGATACGCGGTTCGCCTGTACCCTTTGAGGCGATAATGTTTCCCACGCTGTCTATGCTGACCTGCTCAAATCCCAGCTCGTTAACGCATTTATCTTTCAAGAGGTTAGCAAGTGAAGCCTCCGATCTTGACGGCGTGTAAAGTTCGAGTGCCTTCTTCAACAGCTCCAATGCATAGCTTGAAGAAACCATCCGTAACCTAACCCCGACTTTGTGCTAGAGCGTGATCCACCATGATTCCTGGAATGTCCACTCCTGTAACCCTTACAGTGTTTTTGAATTCGGTAGTGTTGTTTACTTCGTGCACTATCAGGCCCTCCTTCCCTTCCATCAGGTCTACTCCAACTATTTGGCCGCCCAGCGACCTCGCCGCCTTTAGGCAGATGTCCTCGAGTTCTGCCGTCACAGGGCATGCTTCGGCATGTCCTCCAAGTGCCATGTTTGTCTTCCACTCTCCCTCTCCAGAGTACCTGTATATCGCGGCCACGACACGGTCGCCAACGACTATTGCCCTGATGTCCCTTGGTGGCCGCTCGACTAGCTCTTCGAAGTAGTAGATCTGGTATATCGGGAACATGTGCTCCCTGTCTTCTATTACAGCCCTTGCAGCTTCCTTGTCCTTCAGCAGCGCAATGAGCCTGCCCCAGCTCCCAACCGTCGGCTTTATTACCGCCGGATAGCCGTGCTTGTCAAGCGCCGCCAGCGCGCCTTCTTCAGAAAAAGCGGAAAACGCCTTAGGAGTCCTTACGCCTGCTCTTTCCAGCAGCATGTGAGAGTAAAGCTTGTTTCCGCACATTATTGCTGCCTGCAGCGGATTAATTACCAGAGCGCCAAGGCCTTCAAGCGCCGCCGTGGAATGCACATTCTTGAAGTAGCTTACGCAGCGTTGAAGGATTATCTTGTCTTTGTAGGCCGCGGTCTTGTCGTTCAGGTTTAGCGTAAGATTCTTGCAATCAACATTTTCGACTTCAAGACCTTTCTTCTTCGCAGTTTCGTAGAGTGCCTTCTCCTCCCACCTGATGCTGTCGTATAGGATGGTCAGCGAATTTTTAAGATGAGGTTGCACCCCTTCAGTGCTCACTGACCCCAGTCCTCGCCGACGACCTGAGCGGGCTTTATGCCAAAGCCGCCTGAAGACTTTACAAGCTCGTAACTAGCGCCGCAGTCAGGGCAAGTTACGATTTCGCCTTCGATCGAATCGGTTGGGATCTTGATCTCTGCATCGCATTCTGGACACTTCACCATTCTTTCTTTTACTCCTTTGTTGGACTAACTTTTACAGCAGCGTCGTTAAGTATCTTTCTCTCTAACCTGTCGTCGAGGTAGAGTTCCAGTATGTCGCCCATTCGCAGCTCTTTGAGTCCCTTAGCCAAGGTCTCTGCTTCGTGCTTGCCGGTTTCCAGGCCCAACAAGCTCAGAAGGTACGCAGCACCGTTCTTGCCCGCCAGCTCGCCAAACACTATCTTCCGCCTGTTGCCGACAAGCTTGGGCTCGATGATCTCGTAGGCCGCTGGGTTTCGGAGGATTGCCGCAAGGTGAGTTCCCGCCTTGTGTTTGTACGCGCTATCGCCAACTATTGGCTTTGATTCAGGAATTGAAAGGCTCGTGTATTCGGAGATGGTCCTCGAAAGGTCTCTGAGCATGTGAAGCCTCAGGTCGTTATTCGACTTGTAAATGAGTGTAAGTGCCACCGCAGTCTCCGAGAGGCTGGGGATGCCCGTTCGCTCTCCAAAGCCGTCTATGGTTGTGTGAATCTGGTCAGCGCCGGCCTCGCAGCCAGATAGCGCATTCGCAAGTGCAAGGCCGACATCATTGTGACAGTGGACGTCAAGTGATGTCTTTGACCTGTCAATGCTGTCATGGACCATCTTCACCAAGTTGTACATGCCCCTGGGCCGCATGATGCCCACGGTGTCTGGGATGCTTACCCTCTCTATCCCGCGGCGGTTCATTTCCTTGCACATCTCCAAGAGAAATGCAGGCTCTGTCCTGCTCGCGTCTTCCATGGTGAACCTTGACTTGAGGCCGTGGGCCTTGATGTAGTCCGCCACTTCCAGTGCCCTTGACTTCGCCTCTTCCCTGGTTATCTTTAATTTTGCAGAAAGGTGAATGTCGGAAATCCCCATGTAGGTGGCGACCCATGTTGCGCCACAGTCGATCGCCACGTCAACATCCGACTTGATCGCACGCGTATGAGCTACAATGTCGGCGCGAAGCCCCTGCTTGATTATGGTCTTGGTAGCCTCTTTGTGATCCGGAGACACGACAGGGCTGATCTCAATCTGGTCTACGCCGAACGAATCGAGCATCCATGCGATCTGAATCCTCTGCTTTATGGTGAAGGAAACGCCTGGATGCTGCTCGCCTTCCCTGAGAGTGCTGTCTAGGATCCTGATAGTTTTCTTTTGCTGGCCGTTCTCTCCGGCCCAATTATAGTGGTGCGCAAAGTAGTTTGGATCGTCTGAATTTAGCGACATTTAGGCTAGTCAGTAACTGCTTTCGGATACGATATAAATCTTTTCGCAACTAAAACAGCGAAACACAAAGCCACCCTCGGCTGGAAGCGCGCAAAATTAACTTCCGAAATGCGCAATACGACCTTTTGAGCGGACAAGACGCTGATTTGCGCTAGGATTTCATATGTTTAGCGACTTCGTTTGCAAGGTTTTCGTAGGCTCCCTGCACAAGTCTGATTCGCTTTTGGACTCCGTGTTTGTAATTTCGAACGTTTTGTGCCAGCGTCTTTATCATCTGCTGCTGCTCCGATGGGTTGGGCGAGCCGTACGACTTTCTAAGTTGGATGGACCTTTCCGGGGTCATCCTTAGCATCGAGCGTACAGCTTTTGAATCCAACTTGAGCTTCTCAGTTCTTAACACCAGTGCGATTTCATCCGAACCTAAATCACCAAGTGTAATTCCTTTGCTAGAAGCCTTGCTGACAAGGCTACCGACAATTCTGTGCGCGATCCTGAATGGCACCTTGTGCTCCATTACGAGCTGTTCAGCGATGTCAAGCGCGATGGCATAGCTGGCCCCTGCCGCAGCCCGCATCTTTTCCTTGTTGACTTGAAGAGTTCTTACCACACCATTGATGATCTTTAACATCGACAGGGAGATTTCGGTCGCTGCGAAGAGTGCCGGCTTCATTTCCTGGAGGTCCCGGCTGTATCCCGACGGCAGCGCTTTGACAATACCAAGGAGGCCTGTAACATGGGACGTTACTATCGCGGATTTCGCGCGGCACAGTTCAAGCGGGTCTGGGTTCTTTTTCTGCGGCATTGCGCTGGAGGTGGAACAGAACCTGTCCGAAAGCTCAACAAACCCGAATTCGGTAGTCGACCAGATAATGAGATCCTCAGAGATCCTTGATAACGAGGAGGCCATAATGGAAAGATTCGCAGCGTACTCTAGGATTGTGTCGCGAGAGCTCGTAGCGTCAATAGAGTTTACCACCACAGAGTCAAAGCCAAGCAGGACCGCCGTCCTCTTTCTGTCGATCGGAATGCTCGTGCCGCCTATAGCGCATGCGCCCAACGGCGACTGGTTGATTCTCTGGTAACACAGATAGAGCCGCTCCAAGTCGCGCATCAATGAGTAAGCGTATGCTAGCAGAAAGTGAGAGAACGCTCCTATCTGGCCCTGCTGCAAATGGGTGTACATCGGCATACTGGCATCTAGATTGTCCTCTGCCTTTTCAATGAGGCCTTCGACTAGATCCGCGATAGCGGCGCATATGTTGTTGATATCATCCCGCAAATTCATCCTGATGTCTAGAGCCACTTGGTCATTTCTCGACCTCGCCGTGTGCATCTTGCCGCCTGATTCCATTCCTGCCTTCTTGATCACGAATGCTTCCAACGCTTCGTGTATGTCTTCGAAGCCCTCAGTTTCTAAATGCGAACTGTCTTTTCTTGCACTCTCTAGGGCAGCAAGAATCCTCCCCAGGTCATGACCTGTCAGTTGCCCAGTTTCGTAAAGCATGATGGAATGTGCTTGGCTGCCCAGGATGTCGTAAACGAGCAGCCGGGTGTCATTCTGCATAGATGACAGAAAATGTAGGACTTCGTCGTCAAGGTTGCCCTTGGGCCTCGACCTGTACATGTTGTGTTCTGGTTTAATCGCGCTTTAATTTAATATTTTATTGCTGTTTTTTTAGCTAGCTTATGTATATCAGTTGGTTAACAGCCGTAAGCTAGCTTTTTGTTATATCTTTTACCTGTTCTGGGTCATGGAATCCGCCCTAGTACCGACCACCAAACGAATGATAGAATGCCCCGCAGATCTTTCAGGCTGCAGCTCGATAAAATTTGATGGAAGAAGCCTGTTCTTCGCTTGCTCCCACGACGAAGGAAGCACCCCATTTGTAGTAGTCCTAGGATTCTTTTGCGGCCAGAAAGAAGATATCGTGACCAAAGACCTGATCGAGCCTGTGCCAGATTCTGCCAAAGTAGGTGCCGCGGAGGCTGTTGCGGCAAACGTACCGTCGCAGTATTCGGGTGCTCACATCTACTTTATCTAGGCTGGTTCGTCCGCTTACGGCCCAACGGCGGGATAGTATTGGTTAAATATGGTTCCAGAGATCTTTTTGGTAGAGTATGAGTCAGGAAGAGCAACTCCAACAGACTAGAAGAAAGATCTTTGATGAGCTTACAAAGATTGTTGACCCGGAGATAGGAGTCTCGATTATGGAGCTCGAGCTAATCGACAAGGTTGACATCACCCAGGGCAAAGTCGACGTCGACCTCCATCTGACTAGCCCGTTCTGCCCGGCCGTATTCGGTTTCAAGATCGCCCAGGACATTAGAGACAACATTTACAAGCTCTCGGGAATCGAAAACGTAAAGGTAAACGTAAGCAACCACTTCATGGCCGACGCAATTAACAAGCAGGTCAACGAGAGCAAGTACCCTCCGAAACCCGCGGCCTAGTCTCTTTTCAACCTCTCAACTTTTTCAGCGATCTTTTTTTCATTCTTGGAGAATCCGAGCAAGTGCCCTCTCAAGAGTTGGATCCCAAGCGCCGGATCGACTCCCTTTGGGCATACAGTACTACAAGAGCCGGCAAAGTGGCAGCGCCAGATCCCATGCTTTGTGTCCACGGCGTCCAGCCTTGATTTCGAACCGGTGTCTCTGCTGTCGATAAAGTACCTGTAGGCCTGGGCAAGCGCTTGAGGGCCGGGAAACTTTGTGTCAGTCGCAACCGTCGGGCAGGCCGAGTAGCAAAGCCCGCACTTGATGCAGTATGAGAACTGCAGGAATTTGTCGAGATCTTCTGGCTTTTGGACAAATTCGGAGAGCCTGCCGGGATCTGCTATGTCTGCTTCCTCGTTCTGAGTGAAGGGCTTGACATTCTTGTGGTGCTCGAAAAATTGCGAAAAGTCGGTGACTAGGTCGCGAATGTGGGGGAAGTTGGAAAGCGGCTCTACCGTAATCGTGCTTCCCTCCAGTTCCGACACCTTTGTGTAGCATGCGAGCCGGGG
>DATEEE010000006.1:0-5160 GCA_035281285.1 Nitrososphaera sp. | reverse complement strand
TGACTTCGTCGGAACGACCGCTTGAGATACGCAGCACCTCGAGGAAGAGGTCTTCAAAGGTAATCCCGTTGCACATATTCCAGATCGATACTGCAGTGTCGTTCACCCTGTAGGCTTCGCGGTTTTCGTTAATCAAGAGTGGTGTTCCGTCTCTATCGTTGTCAACCCAGCCCCTCCGCAATAGTATCCCGTGATAATTCGTCTTGCTCATTTGCATCCCGGCATCGTCATGACGCCATCGCGAATATGCAGTGGCGGGTTATTATCCATATCGGGACTTGAAATCACGCGGAATATCAATCAACCAATACTAAAATAAAGGTTAATTCACGAAAAAGTCATTGGTGTTTGGGAAACCGGCGCGACGCAAATACGTCGAAATTACCAGAAAGGCCGCCGACGGCATAATCACATATTCAAAGGCCAAGCACCCAAACGAAGCTATCTTGGTCTTGCAAGGAGATAGCAATAAGGAAAGAATACTGATTGACCGACTGGTGATTCCACCCTTTTCAATGAGCGGGCCCTACTATTCCGGATTTCCAATACATGACCTGCCTTTCGATTTCTCATATCTCGGCACAGCGCATTCCCATCCCGGCGGATCCAACAAGCCGTCCCTAGAAGATCTGAACCATTTTTTCGGCTTGGTGTCGTTGATCATAAGCCATCCTTACGAGGATGAGACGCTTGGCGCATTTGACAGAAATGGCGAAATAATGGAAATCAGAATCATCGAACAATAGGTCGCTAGGCTATTTTCTTCTGGTAAAGTCGAGTTCGACTCCGTGTTTCGCATCCCAACTGAAAATGAACGATTCGTCGGGCATTATGGGAAAGCTCGAAAGCATTCCTTTCAGGCAGACAGGACAATTTTCGATCACTCTGGTTTTGTCGAGGTACGTCGCGCACCAGTAGCAGGACTCGCAAAGAAGGAAAATTGATGGGGCGCCCGCTACCTTTGGCAACGTCTCTTAGTGATCTAATGTGCTTTATTACGTTTAATATTCAACAAACTTGACATATTCTTCATTTTATAGTGAACACGCTGGAAAACTTAATAAAAGAACAAATCCAATCACTTTTGATTTCGTTGAACTGGGTGGGCCAGCAGATGATTTGGATTGTGATGTCGCTTGCAATCAGCCTAGCCCTAGTTTGGCTCTTTGGAATTCTTACAGGCATTCCGCTTCTTGGCCTTATTCCGGCTATAGGCATTTTCATCCTCATGTCATACTACCTTCGAAAGCGCGCGATGACCAGGATGGGCATGGGCGGAGGCGGCGGTGGAGGCTTTGGAGGTATGCTGGGCGGAGGCGGCAGTGGCATAAATTACGTCTGCATCGCTTGTGGCCACAAATTCAAGGGCGGAGCATGTCCGCGCTGTGGCTCTAAAATGAGAAGAGCGGATTTTTAGATTCAGATGACACTCGACACTCTACGCCAGAAGGCACTTTATCAGAACACGATTGATGTCTGGATTTCGTATTGCGAAGAGCTCGGCAAAGATTGGTACGACATTCCAGCGTACAGGCGTTTCATAGGCCACCTCAGCGCCAATGGCGTGAAGATGCAGAAATTTCCACTTTGCATCAAAGAGTCGGGCGGCATGTACGAGCGTGGTAGAGACAAGACCCAGTTCCTAGACGAACTGTCAAAGCTCTCGGATGAAGATGCGTCAGCATTTACTATAAAGTTGGGTGGCGACGTACTCGCTGTAATACGCAAATTTTCCAACTAAGGTCTAGAAAAATTCAGCTTGTAGACGCCGCCAGCGATCTAGTACTGCTATAGCATGCGGAACATCACACAAGGCAAGTGAGCAATGAAGATCTTCCGGTGGGCGTGAGGAGCGAAGAGGTACCATTTGAACCCGCTCGCGTCGAGGAAAGGTCGGTCAGGCCCGAGCCGATGTTTGACAGCATCGTGGGTTACGACGACGTAAAGCGATTGTTCAATCTTTCCCTATCCTCAGAAAAGCCTGTGCACATCTTGCTTGTGGGACCACCTGCTTCAGCAAAGACGCTCTTCATGATGGAATGCATGAAGCTGGAGCGTTCCTATTTTACTCTCGGAAGCCACAGCACAAAGTCTGGAATGATTGACTACATGTTCGAAAAACGCCCTCGATTTCTCATTGTCGACGAGATCGAGCACATGCCCATGAAGGATCAGACTGCGCTTCTGAGCGTGATGGAAACCGGCATTGTTTCAGAAACAAAGTATCAGCGAACGAGGAACACTCAGCTAAAGACATGGGTGTTCGCCACCAGCAACGGCGTGGAACGAATGTTGACGCCATTGTTGTCCCGGTTCATAGTACTCCACTTCCGTCAGTACTCCCTTGGCTCTTTCAGGGAAGTCTGCACCCATATCCTAACCAGGGAAGGCACAGCGCCGGAGGTTTCCGCAGCCATTGCCGACGCCGTCTGGACCAAACTCAAGTCAAAGGATATCCGGGACTGTATCAAAATAGGAAGGCTTGCCAAGACCGCCGAAGATGTGGAGTGGGTGGCCAGCACGCTGAAGGCATACCGCCAGTAACGCATCGCGCGAAAAGTTAAAAGTTCGTGCCGTGTCGATGAGTGGCGAGCGTCAATGGGCCTGGACCTAAAGCCGATCGTCAATCCGTCTCCCCTAAAGCTGGTCGAGCTGTCGGGAAAAGTGGTCGCTGTCGACGCCTTCAATACAATCTACCAATTCCTTGCTACTATCCGAGGCCCCACGGGTGAGCCCCTTGCCAATAGCAGGGGCGAGATTACAAGCCACCTTAGCGGCCTGTTTTACAGGAACACCAACCTTCTGATGGAAAACATCAGACCAATCTACGTCTTTGACGGAAAGGCACACGAATTGAAAATTGATGAGATCGAGCGCAGAAGCAAGCTAAAGCGTGAGGCAACAGAGTCATACAACCTCGCGATCGAGGAGGGTCGAATCGAGGATGCGAGAAAATTTGGTAAGCGTACTTCTGTCCTGACCGACAAGATGGTCGAAGAATCAAAGAAGCTTCTCGATTATCTGGGAATACCGGCTGTTCAGGCTCCCTCCGACGGTGAAGCGGCGGCGGCATACTTGACAAAGCATGAAATAGCCTTTGCTTCCGCAAGCCAGGACTATGATTCGATTCTTTTCGGCGCCAAGCGGCTTGTAAGAAACCTTGCTATCAGCGGCAGGCGCAAGGTGCCCAACCGCAATGCGTATGTCGACGTCGAACCAGAAATTTTCGAGCATGAAAAAGTCCTCAAAGAAATTGGGCTGACGCACGAGCAACTGGTGGATGTCGGGATTTTGATAGGAACAGACTTTAATCCAGGAGGCTTTCAGGGCATAGGCCCCAAAACTGCGCTCAAGTTGATAAAGGAGAGCGGCCGGCTTGAGAATGTCGAAAAAATAAAACACCTCCTCCCTGACGTGCCTTACGCGGAAATCAGAAAGATCTTTTTAGAGCCGGACGAGCCAAAGGTGGGTGAAATTCGATTTGGGCCGGTTGACAGGGAAAAGGTGTTAGATTTTCTCTGTGTTGAAAAGAGCTTCTCCGCAGACAGGGTGAGCGGTCAGCTCGACAGAGTGCACAAGACCACTCAAAACCGAAGCCAGTCGCTTGAGCAGTGGTTCGGCTGAACTGAGGAATGTTAAGTTTCTGACTCCACTGACGCGTAGTTACGCAGAATCCCGAGGATTTTTCGAGATCGTGATCTATAAATAGCAATGTTCGGGCTCTAGACCATATTGGCTAACCCTAGAGCATGGCTTGCAGAATCGATAGCAACTTTCTGCCTAGTCTTTTTCGGGACCGTCTCTGTCACCATTGCAGCTGAGTTGTTTGGCACAGGCCTCAGTATCGAGGGAATAGTAATGATTTCTGCAGCGCATGGGGCGGCCATTGGTATCATGATTTACGCGTTCGGCCACATCTCTGGCGCGCACATCAACCCCGCGGTAACGATCGCCATGCTTGTGACCAAGAACATAAAGGGCAAAGACGCAGCGGGGTACATTGGCGCTCAGATCATCGGAGCGATAATTGCAGCCGGGGCTCATGCTGCGCTATTGCCGGAGACAGGCGCGGCTGTCAACTTTGGGGTCCAGGGTGGTCCAAGCCAGTTCTTGAATTCCAGTGCAGCCGCCGGAGTCGGCGCTGAGATCATATTCACTTTCTTCTTGGTCACGACGATCTTTATGGCTGCGGTTCACAAAAAGGCAGCTGCCGGGATGGCAGGCATTGCGATCGGAGGAATGATTTTCCTGCTCCACCTGGTTGGAGTGCCACTTACCGGCGCTAGCATGAACCCTGCAAGAACCCTTGGGCCTGCGATCATATCAGGCCACTGGGACTTCCACTGGATATACTGGGTAGGACCCATAGTCGGTGCCGTCATTGCTGCATTCATTATGCAATACCTCTATGTGAAAAAGGCCGAAAAGGAAGCGGCCTAGTATCTGCAGCTAGAGGTTGCCCAGGGACCTGGAGTGGCGGCTTGTATGCGGTCTCTCGCCTGAATATTTTCTTCTCATGTGGCCAGAAGGTCGTCCGTATAGTAATTCAAGGAACCAGGCTTCGTGCTCTATTTCCTCTTTCAGTATGTCTTTTGCAATGTCATAAGTCGCCGGGTCTTTTCCAATCGTAAGGTTGCACAACTTATTCCAGTTCACAATGGCTCCCTGCTCGGCAGCGAGGCACTTCTTTAGAATTTCCTGAAGATTCGTGGAAGGCGAAGGCAGTTGTAGGAATTCGCAGCCAGACATCCTAACAAACTCCATTGCGTCATTGGGGAGTGTGCCACCTAGTTCAAAAATTCGCTGGATGCATGATTCGAAGTGGCTGAGGTCTTCAAGGCGCGCGTCTTCAACCACCCCCTTGACTCCTTCGCCTTCGAGCCCGGTGCAGTGTGCTCTCAGATTTGTAAAGTAATAGTACGCCGTAAATTCCACCGATGCGTTATATACCAGACCTTTCAGGACTTCGTCCACATCCAGGCCGTTCTGCCTTAATACGTTCACGCCAACAACGTTTGTTCTTTCGGATGACAAGTTTTCTCTAAAGGCGAACGCCCTACGTTTTTAATAAGACTTTCTAGAGGTCGAGCAGAAATTTCACCGTAGCGCCCGAAGAGTCTTCCGTTACCTCCATCTCGTGATAGGTCACGGCCTTTATCT
>DATEEE010000005.1:0-2748 GCA_035281285.1 Nitrososphaera sp. | reverse complement strand
GATCTGTTTGCAAATTCTTCTCCCCAGCGGTGGGTTGTCTGAGGCTCTATCCCGGAATCCACCTGGGCCTTCAGGAATTCAAGCGCCCTGACCCCTTCCGTCCCGTTGTAACTTGGGAACCAGCTGGCTCTCCCGGATGGGTGCCCCTCCCTTCGTTCCAATATCTCCCCTCCTAGCATCCACATGTATGGGTACCACATGTCAGGAGAATGGTCGGCGCCCACCAGGTGGACTGGCTGGACCGCCTGTCCTTCCAGTGCCGCATCGAGTTTTCCTGCAGACTCTATATAGCCGTCCCAGGTGCGCAGCGAATTCGGATCGACTCCAGCTTGCTCTAGCATGTCCTTCCAGTACCACATTCCCCTCACGTCGGTCCATGCCCATATCGCAAAGGCATTGCCGTTGTGCAGCCCGCCGTCCCAGTTGGCCTGGTACCAATCAGACGACCGCCCCCAGCTCTCTGTCCTGTTGTTCAGGTTGACCAGCAATCCTTCCTGCGCGAATTGGCCGAGCCAGATCTGATCGAGCGAAACAATGTCGATGGCCGTCTGGTTGCGAATGGATTCGGTCATCTCAGATCTAGACTCCTCGTAAAGCAGGATCGTTGGGACGACCTTCAGGTCGGTGTCCGGATGGCGGCTTTCGTATTCTTGTTCGGCCTGCTCAAGGAGGGCATCCCACCTGTCCCCGGTCAGCATCGCCGTAATCACCACTTCCCGTTTTTTAGTGGACGGGGTACCGTCGACCGGCACAACTGATGACGTGTCGTTGGTAATGTCGGGCGGGACAAGATCGTTAGGAATGGGAGTTGGCGGGAGGCTAGAATAAGATACCAAATAAACAGCAGCGCCTATGGCAATCGCTCCTATAACCGCGATTAGCGCGATTCTTGTCGAGCTTTGCACCGGAGCATGTGCGTACTAGAAATTATAAAAGGTTTTTACCGGTGAGAAGCTAGCTCCGTGCCAGCCAGCACCTTCAGATGACATCCTCATACCGGCATACCGTATGCGTGATTGCCATTCGCGGCGCAAAAGGCGAGAGTATATCTATATCCATCGTGACTATGATTTGCCGATGCCTGCAGATTCAAACGAAAGGCTAAGGTTTTCTCCTCATCCCAGATTCAGGACTCTGGGGATTCTTGCCGTTGTGTTGGTTTCGGCTGTTTCGATTGGGCTCTACGTATACTTCCAAGCTGCTACCCGAGAGGAGATTCGTACCGCCGTTTTCGAACGACACAAGGATGCGCAGATCGAAGCCACGAGCAGGATGGCCGGGCACATCGGTACTGACCTTAACCTTATCGTCAATACGGTCGAAGGGCTTGCCAATTCATACTACCTCCAAAGGTCTGACTTTTCCAGCCAGAATGCAAAGGCCCTGATCAAGGAAAAATACGACGAGCTCTCGCCCAAAGTTAGCAGCCTTCTGATCCTCGACAGCGACAACATAGTTGCTGTCAGCCACGCGCCGCCCCTTGCCGAAACATTTCTGAGCGCAGACTTTTCGCAACGGCAGTGGGTAGTCGAAACAAGGGCGAGTGGAAAGCCGTTGTACTCTGACGGCTTTGAGCGGCAGGGAATCTACAGGATTTTTATCTCCTATCCGGTAATCAGCAAGGAGACCCAGGAATTCTTGGGAATAATAGCGGTGTCAATCCCCACCGTCCCGTACTTTGCATACTATGCCAATGTTCATGACGTGAATTCGCAGTTCCTCGTTGCACTCAATGGCGCCGGGACCCTACTCGCCGTGGGCGCTAGCCAGGATCTAGTAGGCGATAATTTCTTTGGAGAGGAGACGCAGAATTTTATCAATCGCAACCAGGTGCTCAGTGACCTCACTCGCGACCTATTGGCAGGGAATTCCGGCTTTGCGCTGTACGACTATGGCTCCGGCGAGCGGTTTACAACTCAGTTTCCTGTCGAAGTGCGCGGCGAGCCGCTGTACTTTATCCAGCTCGTGACGCCGACCGAGGGCATCTACTCAGAAGTGGACGGCTCACTCCAGGAGGAAAACGTCCGGATGTTCATGCTGCTGACAGGTTCTATAATTTCGATTGGGATCCTTACGGTGTTTCTGTTCAAGTGGAACGGCTCGCTTGTGAATGAAGTGAAGGAGAGGACCAGGCAGCTCGCTGATGCCAACGAGCGACTTGAAGTGAACCTGAAGGCACAGAAGGAGTTCCTGGAAGTCGCCGCTCACGAGATCAGGACGCCAGTCCAGCCGATACTTGGGCTTGCCCAGGCCCTGCAGGCCGACGCGTCGGGGGCGACTGTCGCGGCAGGCGCTGCCATCACGGTCACTCAGGAGCGGCAGCTCCTTGACGCAATAATCAGGAATGCGCAGCGGCTAAAGCGGCTGACTGAGAACTTGCTCGATGTTTCAAGGATCGACTCCCATTCGCTCCGCCTCAAGATGGGTCCTGTTGACCTGACAGGGCTTGTCGCCGACGCAATGCAAGACTTTCGGAACGTGCTCGGCCCCGACAGCAAGGTCGAGCTTATACTGAACCCGTCCGATTCGCCCATACTAACCGTGGACGAGGAGAGGGTGAACCAGGTCGTTTCGAACCTGCTGCATAATTCGCTGAAATTCGTGCAGGAGGGCACCGTTGAAGTCGACGTGATCAAAAACCAGCACGAGGTAGTGGTCACGGTAAAGGACAGCGGCGAGGGAATCCATCCCGATGTTTTCCCAAAGCTTTTCGTGAAGTTCGTGTCGAGATCCGACAGCGGAACTGGA
>DATEEE010000004.1:0-2938 GCA_035281285.1 Nitrososphaera sp. | reverse complement strand
CTATGACCAGCCCGAGCCCGAACTTGCGGCCTTCGCGCGCAACTTTTGAGGCGTAGTATTTTGTGTCGGTGTCCTCCTCCTTTGGAACAAAGACGTGCGCTTCTTCAATAACCACCAACAGCGGCGCGGGGAACCTGGGTTGCCTTGCGCCGGGGTCCGGGTTTTTCTTGAGCGCCTCGGCCCTCTTCCTGTCATTCAGCAGCTCCTCAAGGTAGTGGGCAAGCACGACGTTTGCCTGCCGCTCCGTCAGCTCCACCAGGCTGACTACGTTTATCTTTCCGTTCTTGATCAGCGAAAGCGGCTCCATCATTCCGGGGTCGAGGATCTTGCTGAACTTGCGCCTTGCGTCGTCAATCTTGTCTAGCACCTTGTCGCTTGCCTCCCTGTACGACTTGTCGGCCCGCTGCGCAGCCACCTCCGCGGCCAGAGCTTCCCAGAAATCCTCCCCTTTGCGATCCTTGACATCCTGCGTGAACGCTGCGCGCAGCACGTGCCTCTGGTTCGAAGCGTTGTCCTGTATTTCAATTACGTCGGCAAACTTTTCCAGCGGCAGGTAGCGGGGGTTGATCTTGGCGTCAGTAAGGTGCAGGTTTTCGATGTCAAGAGAAGAGTAGTCGCCATGATAATCGAATATCACAACTGTCCCCGGGATCTTGGCCAGCTCTTTTGCGATCAGCGACACCAGGTTGCTCTTGCCCATGCCCGTCATTGCAAGTATGGCAAGATGCCTTGAAACAATCTTGTCCGCGTTTACCCGGGCGTCGACGTCTGGGTTGCGCAAGAGCGCCCCGACCCTGACCCATTCAATGCCCCGGGAAGAAAAAACCGCCGCCAGGTCGTCGTGTGTCGCCTCAAAGACCCGGGCGCCGGGCTCTGGCGGGAGAGCCGGGATCACCGACTTGCATTTTTTCAAATCTTCAATATAGCCAAGAATCCTGACGGTTGCCCTGTAGCTCTTGTCCCGCCTGTTTTCCAGCGCGACCTGGCTGCTCTCGAATGCCTCGTCAAAGTTCCGGATCCCAGTGCCCAGCGCGTCGCTGCTCACCTTCGAGTTCTCGACAAGGCCCAGAACGCGGCCCTCGCCGTACTCTAGCGCGACGTACTCTCCGATGCTCACCGGTCGCCTTGACTCAAAGTAGACCTTGTCCGGCCGGGTGTCGCCCACCAATATTCCAAGTCCGGATTCATTGTCACTCATTCAGGGCGTCCCTCGCTCCGTGTTCGTTCTGCAGCCTGAAAATGCTGGCGATCCTATCGATGTCATGGTCGCTGACTTTGCACGCGTTGTGCGCAAGCTTCAAGCAATAAGGATACCCGGAAACGCTGTGGAAGCAGAGCGCGTCAAGGAGTCCTCTTACTTCCTGCTCGCCTGCTCGACCCAGTACCTCCACCCGGACCATCGGCGTGCTTTCCCTTAGCCGGGCATATACCTCATAGACCGGCCCGTACGGAGTAGTTATCTCGAACGGCGTGCTGTAACCTGCGCATGACCCGCTCATGCGGTTGTAATAATAAATGTCCCCCGCCCTGGATCCGAGCTGGCCGAACTGGCTCCTGCTTTCAGAGCTCTTGGCCACGAATACGGAATTCTTGTATTTTTTTGCCTCGCCTGACGCAGCGCTGGCGGCTCGCTTATTGAGGCGGGCGATAATCGAGCCGTCGACGCAGACAACGTCCGACTTGCCTGACTCGACTGCCTGCTCTGTGACTATCGCTTCCATCTCCATCGCCTTTGTCTCAAGCGACTCGCTGCGGGCAGAGTCGGATATGTCGTCCACGTAGTCGGAGGCGACTATTTCGTTTGCGCTCGAGATCGCCACCGCGTCCACAACGTAAAGGTTGAGCCCCTGGTAGGCACGCTTGTTCCAGCTGCTGTCAACGCCGACCGACCGGCAGGGACGCGCCACGGGCGTGTACGGTTTCCAGCTCGATGTCGCAGCTTTTGAAATCGCTTCATAGTTTGAATCCCTGATCCGAGAGATCTTTTGCTCCTTGGTTTTCAGGGCGTCAAGGTATACTTGTTTAAGCAAGAAATGACAGATACCGTAAATCTTTCTTGAATAAAAGATTACTCTTCCATCCGGTCTGCTATCGACGCGACGTCCCAAAGCGATCTGGAAGTGACAGCGGCCGCCAGCCTGCCCTGCTTCAATATCCTTGCTGCAATCTTTGCGGCCATTGGCAGCGCGCCGGTTGCCCCCGGCGAATTGTAGTTCAGCACGTGAACCGATGAATCTGCCCAATGAACAAGCGTGTCGGGCAGAAATCTGCCTGCCCTATCGACGACCGATGACCTAATGCCTGAAGTCCCTCTCTTTGTGAACGCCGAGGCACGGAGTGCAGGCAGAAACTCCCTTGCCCGAGCTATCATGGCCCGCTTTGACAGGGAGCTCTTTACTTCGCCAAGTGCAAGCGACACAAACTCGCGGTTAAGCACAGTCTTTCTGGCACCGCTCCTTGAAGATTCGATCAACTTGGGCACCATGTCTGCCAGGTTCCGCTTCCAGCCATAGGCGTATGGGCCGAACACTGGGACGGCATTCGGCCCCACCTCGCACCTGCCGTCGGCCCTGACTATCCAGTGGGGATCGAGGAAGGGATACTCTGGATGACGCGGCACCGAGTAGATCGAAAGCCTTGTCAGGTCGCGATATTCCGGAGGCGCCTGCCAGTACTCTCCGCGGAAGTGAAGGTCTCCGTACTCGCCCGCGACTCCCATTGAATGTGCAATGTCCATCGAGTTTCCACCAGCTGCGTTGACCACAAATTCGGCATTCAGCTCCGTCCCAGCGGACGTAGACATCCTATAACCGCCTCGTGCAGGCGATACTTTTTCGACTTTGCTGCCAAGTGCAAGCCTGCAGCCGAACGACTTTAGGTCGTCGTGAAGTGCAAGAGTGAGCGCGCCATAATCTACCGACGCATCCTTTGAGCAGTA
>DATEEE010000003.1:0-2383 GCA_035281285.1 Nitrososphaera sp. | reverse complement strand
TGCAGACAGGGTCTACCCTGTACCCATCAACGCATCGTTTGTCGAGAAAGTGGTGGAGGCAGAACGCCCTGACTCTATAATGCTCGGGTTCGGCGGGCAGACGGCGCTCAACTGCGGCGTTTCGCTTCACCAAAACGGCATGCTCGAAAAGTACGGGATTAGGGTGCTCGGAACCCAAGTGAAAGGCATCGAAATCACGGAAGATAGGCAGCAGTTCAAGGATGCGATGGTAAAGAGCGACGTGCCTGTCCTCACCAGCTACGCGGTGAACTCTTTGCAGGAGGCTTTCAAGGCTGCGAGCGATATAGGCTACCCAGTCATAGTCAGAGTGGCCTATACGCTTGGCGGAAGAGGAGGGGGAGTAGCTTACAACGAGTACGAGCTGCAGGAGATTGCCCAGCGAGGCCTTAACCTGAGCATGGTCCACCAGATATTGATAGAGCGCTACGTCGGACACTGGAAGCAGATAGAGTATGAAGTGATGCGCGATTACAGCGGGAACAGCGTGATCGTATGTAACATGGAAAACGTCCTTTCCATGAGGGTGCACACCGGCGACAACATTGTGATTGCCCCATCGCAAACGCTGAACAACTTCGAGTATCACATGCTTCGCTCCGCCGCGATCAGGGCAACCAGCTACTGCGGAATAGTCGGCGAATGCAATATCCAGTTCGCGCTCGACCCCCTGTCCGAGCAGTACACGGCGATCGAAATAAATGCAAGGCTGTCGCGGTCTTCGGCCCTGGCGAGCAAGGCAACGGGCTACCCTCTCGCCTACATGGCAGCAAAGATAGGCCTGGGCTATTCTCTTCCCGAGCTCCTCAACAGGATCACGAAAATAACCACCGCCTGTTTCGAGCCGTCGCTTGACTACGTCGTGCTAAAGATGCCGAGGTGGGACTTTACAAAATTCGAGCTCGTCAAGCGCAAGCTCGGAAGCGCCATGAAGTCGGTCGGCGAGGTGATGGCGATTGGCAGGACTTTCGAAGAGGTTGTCCAAAAGGCAATCAGAATGTGCGACATTGGCAAGGACGGGCTTGTTGCCAACGCGGGCTCCTCGGCCGCACCGCCCGGCCCGGAGGATATGGAGAGAATAGAGCAGGCACTCATCCACGCAAATGACGAGATCATTTTCGCCGTTGTGGAGGCAATCAAAGCAGGGATGACAATCGAGAGGATTTACCAGCTTTCGGCGATTGACCAGTGGTTCCTGGTAAAGATAAAGAACATAGTGGACATGGAGACCAAGCTGCGCAAGTCCAGCTTTGACGAATTGACAATCAGGGCGGCAAAGAAGATGGGATTTTCCGACAAGCAAATAGCGCGGTGCCAGAACCTCGAAGAGCTGCAGGTCAGGACGTTCAGGGAAAAGTTTGGAATTATTCCGGTCGTAAAGCAGATAGACACGCTTGCGGCAGAATGGCCAGCCAAGACCAACTACCTCTACCTGACCTATGGAGGCAGGGAAGACGATGTCAAGGTGGAGCCCAACGCCAAGAGCAGGGTAGTCGTACTCGGCGCCGGCCCGTACAGGATAGGGAGCAGCGTAGAGTTTGACTGGGGCACGGTCAACATGGTCTGGGGCCTGAAAGAAAACGGTGTGAAAGAGGTTTCCGTAATCAACTGCAATCCTGAAACGGTTTCGACTGATTATGACATCTGTGACAGGCTCTACTTCGAGGAGCTGACCCTTGAACGAGTTCTAGACATCTGCGGGAAGGAGCACCCGACGGGGATCGTCACCTGCGTTGGTGGTCAGGTCGCAAATAACCTTACTCCCAAGCTGGCCAGGAACGGAATAAACATCATAGGTACCAAGAGCGAGGATGTAGACAGGGCAGAGGACAGGGCCAAGTTTGGCCAGCTGCTAGATATGCTCGGCATAAAGCAGCCTGCCTGGAGAAAGTTCACGTCGATTGCTGAGGCCAAGGAATTTGCTGACATGGTGGGCTACCCACTGCTCGTGAGGCCATCGTACGTGTTGTCAGGGGCTGCCATGAAGGTGGTCTGGGGAGAGCAGCAACTTGACCAGTTCCTTACGGACGCCACAAACGTCAGCCCCGACCACCCAGTTGTCATCAGCAAGTTCCTCCAGGACGCCGCCGAGGTCGAAGTAGACGCGGTCGCGGACGGCAAGAATGTCGTAATCGGTTCAGTGATTGAACACATCGACAACGCCGGCGTCCACTCAGGCGACGCCATGATGAGTATCCCTCCCTGGCGCCTTGACAGGAAAACCCTTGACACGGTCACCGACTATAGCATGAGGATAGGAAAGGCGCTCAACGTCAAGGGGCCGTACAACATACAGTACCTGGTGAAGGACGAAGAGGTGTTTGTTATCGAGGCAAACGTGCGGGCGTCGCGCTCGATGCCTTTC
>DATEEE010000002.1:0-4077 GCA_035281285.1 Nitrososphaera sp. | reverse complement strand
ATCGGTTAGTTTCCGGGTTCCGACTGATGGTACTCAGTATGAATGAATTTCGCGCTTGTGGGACCGCAGCTCCCTGAAGGAGAGGAAAACTTTGTCGCACTTGTTGCATTTCCAACTTCCGCTTCCCACAAACTGGTCCGGCGGTTTGAAGTTTAGCGTGTATTTCAGTTTGTTGGTATTATACAAGATAGTTCCCTAAAAATGATAATGAGTATTTAAGTTTTCAACGAGTTGCGACGCGCAGCTAATGATAGCTGATGCGAAACATGACAGCATGGTGCACCAGCGCACTCCCAAGAATCGGAACAGTGTCTGACCCTTCCTAATTGCTATATACCCTAGATGTCACAAAGTATTCAAGGCAAACTTTTTCTCACATGTAACTGTGATGCCCTCTCAAGACCACGCATTCGACAGTCGTATGCCTTCAGAAAGCGACGGCCAATTAGGTAGGTTCAGGAAGTACAATCACTTTGACAAGCATTACGTAAGACAAGAACACATTTGCGCAAAATGTTCTCTACGATTCGGAAGCGCCAAGTCACTTCAGGCACACAAATTCGAAAATCACTCCTACTAGGCGGAATTGTAAGGACCGGCGAAATCTAGCACATTCAACCAGAATTAGAAAATCGGCCGGCATCGTATTGACTCAAGACCATTCTGATGCCGGCCTGAGGAGAAGGGGATGAACGGGTATTCCAATCTCCTTGATTTTGAAAAGCATAATCGACTATGTAAGTATGGAAGGTAGAGTATCCCAGATTTTATGTCATTTGAATTACATGATCTATCTACCCTAATGAGCAGTCGGCTAGAGTCTGATCACGTTTTTGGCGGCAAACCTGATGTCCTCAGGCTTGATGGTCTTGCGGCCGGCATGAACTGAAAGTTCTATAGCTTGTCTGGAAATGCGCTCTCCAACTTCTTCTAGTACTTTCCGGAGCTCGTCTGCAGCATCGTCGCTTACCCGCTCGGCGCCAGATTTCTTTAATACGCGATACATTGCGGCAAGGCCAAATTCGGGACCAGAGGACATACGACGTTATCCGTTGCGGCTAGGTTAAAAATTTTGGCATGAAACAAAGCGGTCAGTCGCCACACAGCATTTATTCTTCAAGTGTAATCTGAACTATCGAATTGAAGCTCTTCGATGCGCATGTACACCTTACCGATAGTTTCTACGCTGATCACATCGACAGTGTGGTCGCAGGGCTTCGAGCAATGAATATCGTGGCTTGCTCTGTAACGGTAGACGCTCAGACGGCATCAAGAGGGCTAGCACTGCGCGAGCGCAACAGCGACGTATTGAAGAATTTTGTCGGCATTCACCCTGAAGCCTCGGCAAGGTCAGACGTTGATGCCTTTGGTGACATGTGTTCTAAAAACAAGGCTGTTATTGACGGAATAGGGGAAATCGGCTTGGATAGAACTTATGACGAGTCTGGAATCGCGCCATATCCGGTGCAAAAGAAGGTTTTTTCAAACATGCTTGCCCTGGCAGAGTCCAGTCGCAAACCCGTATCCATTCATTCGAGAAAGTCGCTGGATGACATTTTGGAAATACTGCCTTCATACAATCTCGAGGGAGCACTGCTTCACTGGTTCGCCGGGAGCAAGAAACAACTTGCCAAGGCAGCCGATCTGGCGTTGTACGTCTCATTTGGCCCGGTCCTGGTCTATTCTGATGAAAAGAAAGTGCTGCTCAGCAAGGCGCCCAGGGACAGGATTCTCGTGGAAACGGATGGACCTGTCGCATACTCCCACTGCTTTGGAAATCTCCCGGCGTCACCCACATCATTTCTCGTGAGCGTCGTCACCGAAGCGGCGCGCGTCTTGGGTGTCACCTTCGACGAGGCGGCACAACTCTTTGAGCGGAACTCTCTTTCGTTTCTGGCCTGAACATTGGCAAAGATAAAATAGCCTCGCCGGTGCCTTTTCGAATGGATGAACAGGATAAAGCGCATCTCGACAGAGTTGCTCCAGAAACACCCAGAGAAATTCGGGTTGGAATTTGACGCTAACAAGAAGGCTCTAAACGATCTCGCCATTGTAAGATCCAAGGTCCTTCGAAATGAGTTGGCGGGGTACATCACTTCACACCTCCGGAAGCAGGCTGCCCAGGAAAAAGCCTCGCTCGCCGCCGGCTCTGAGATGGACGAGTCAGAGGAATCAGAAGAACAGTCCTGATGATTACGATTCGGCTACTTGGGGGGGCCAGGAGGGCTCTCGGCGGCAAGACTTTTGTCGCGTACGAAAAACCCACCGGCACAGTTTCGGATATCTTGTTATTCCTTGAGGAAAACGCAACGGAGCCTAGGCTGCTCGATCCGGCAAACTTGATCATTGCGGTTAACGGCGTGGATTCGGCTGCACTGGACGGCCCAAATACTGTCGCCAAGAATGGCGACACAGTTACCGTAGTTACGGTGGTTCACGGGGGCAATAGTTTTCGAATCGGTGAAATGCATTTTTCGGCTGTGGGCACGGATGGCGTTGAAGATGATGACATCGGTAACCTTATTGACAGCACAAGGCGCGAATGCGGCCCAGTCTCTGTTCAAGTGCTGGACGCGAGCTGCATATTTGGAGAAGAGCATATCGTCGGGGTAATGAGAATAGTGCTTGAGGCCAGAAAACGCAACATCATGATCGCAGACAAAGTCGAAACTGAGTTGCTGATACGAGTCGCCTTTACTGACCAGATTTCTGAGGCAATGTCGCTAGCTGGCATGAAGACCCGAAAGCCCTCTTGCTTTGTCGGCTTTTCAGAAAACGCAACTGATGTGGATCGCTTTACGAAGTATGTCGTGAATCATTTCGGGCAGAATCAGGGTGTCCTAAAGCGCGATTCCAGGAAAAAGAAAATGCTTGCGAAGCGGCTTGGCCTTTCGGAAAGTCTGGGCGACGACGCGATTCTGGAGAATCTAGTCGAGCGGGCCGCCCTGTTAGCTCGCTAGCCCGGCGCTCAATCAGCTTCGCTTCTCGATAATCGAGCTAAATATCTGGTTAGGGCGGATCACTGATAGGCCGACAAGGGCACCTACAATTTGTATCATTATTATCCAGTCAGGATTTTCCAAATCCACCCTGTTTTCAAACTTTGATGCCACGGCCTCTATCAGTTCTTTCTTTTCTAGAGATGAGTGCCTCTTTTCGATAGTTATTTTGAATTTATCACCAGCTTTTATCACCCCGCCAAGCTCGACGGCGGCGCGCACGATATCGTCTATCTCGGCAGAGACAACCTTCATCACGGGTAACACACGCAGTACGTAACGGATTTCCCAGGGTTCCTCGGACGTCAGCTCTTTGAGCTTGTCCACCACCAAAGTGCTATCCAGCGAGGTAGACGCAAGCAAAATGCCCTTGATCTCCGTTATCGTGCATTCCGCTTCAGGATCGCCGAACTTTTGGAGCAACTCTAGGATCTCGTCTTGGGCTGATTCCTCCCTGAATCTCGACGAGGATAAGATAAGGTTGAACGGGTTCATTGGTCATGCTTCCCGATAGCTTTGTACAAATCTTCAGACCGGATGGCTCCTTCCCTTATGATCGTGCTGTTGGTAATGTCAAATATCGTAGATTCTCCGCCTCCGGTCCTGCCACCATCAATCAGTATATCAAAGCCATCGAGCCCTGACCTTGCGACGCCGGTTGCGTCGATGCAGGAAGGCTCTCCCGAAATATTTGCACTGGTTCCGACGAGAAATCGGCATTCCTTGAGAAGCCTGCATGAGCAGACATTGGAAGGAATCCGTACACCGAGTTTGCCAGTCCCCCCCGTAATTCTTGCTGAAATCGAATCGTCCACCAAAGGTGCTACGATCGTCAGCTTTCCGGGCCAGTACTTGCGCGCGAGTTCGAGTCCGCATGGTCCGAGATCTACTAGCCTTGAGGCATCGTCCCGGGAACAGACCAGAACAGGTAAGGGTTTTTGCTCCGCCCTGGATTTCAACGCGAATACGCGCGTTACGGCCGCTTCGTTGTACGGATCGCATCCCAAGCCATAGACGGTGTCCGTGGGAAACACTATGACCCCTCCATTTCTTACTGATTCGACGCATCTGGAAATTC
>DATEEE010000001.1:0-3541 GCA_035281285.1 Nitrososphaera sp. | reverse complement strand
TAATCAACTTTCATCTACGGTGAATGGGTTTGATCCAAAAATCAGCACAATCTCGACTCATTGCATGATTTTGTGCTTGAAGTTGAGACATACTGCGTACAATTCGCTGCTCTCTTGCCTGCTAGCCGAAGGCTTGGACATCTGAACAGTTCCAAAATACTGCTTCAGTTCCGCCTTGAGGTCACTCAGCATTTCTCCCTCAAAGACTTTGAAAACTGCACTGCCGCCCTCCCTGAGAACCGTATCAGCAAAGCGCAGCGCAGCCTGTGTAAGTGAGATCTGGCGAGAATGATCGATGTCCCATATGCCGCTCACGTTGGGAGCGAGGTCGGAGAGGACGGCGTCAGCCCTGCCCTCGAGCAGACGTGGGATCTCCCTGATCATTTCGGGATCCTCAATGTTGCCCTGGAGAATGAGTGTGCCAGGGACAGGGTCAACGGGCTTGAGGTCGATCCCAACGACCCGGCCGGTTGGACCGACAATTCTCGCCGCGATTTGTAGCCAGCCGCCTGGCGCGCAGCCGATGTCGACTACCCTGCTGCCCTTTTTCAAGACGTGATGAGAATCGTTAATCTGCTGAAGTTTATACGCTGAACGCGCTCTCAGGCCCTGGTCTTTGGCCAGTTTGCGATAGTGATCCTTGCGCGCATCGGCTAGTCTCATTTTTTGGAGGGCTTGCGGGAATCGGAAGAACCGTTGTTTTCAAAAGAGGTAACGAGCCAGTCTTCAAGAAAGTTGCAGCTGGTCGGAGAATATGAGCCATCCAGGGAGCACATGTGTTCCACCGGACAGGTCAGGCACGGGGCCCGCTCGATGCTAGTAGTGTCAACGGGAAGTTTCACGGCAAAGAGCTTGTACGTCCACCTGCCGTTCTCGAGCATCTTTTCCCTGCGAATGAGGGCCTTCTTCTCGAGCCGGATTGCAACGCGTGAGCCGTCTCTGCTTGTAAGGTCGAGTTCCTTCCAGAGCTCGGACTGGAGGATTCCGTCTTTGCCGTTGCTTATTATGGTTCTAAAGACCTTGCCCGTTAAATCTTCAATTTGTGCTTCATTTAATTTCAATTGCATAACCCCGCGAAGACGGATACAATATTGACGTTGAACCGATAATTAACCCTTTTTGAAATAGGGTTGCGCAATACAGCCGTTAGGACGGATATCCTGAATCACTAGCGATATTGTGCATCAGAGTCAATGCATTAGTTAAAACATTGGCATCGTCGCGGCGTTGATGACATAGTACCATAGTCATTATTCTGGGAGAGTCAGTCGTGCAGGGTATTTACTTTTTCTTTTTGGAATTCGGGCCGAAAATCCTGTCGAAATACTCTGAAGGCTCTTGAATATTCTCAGAGGCTTCGCCTTCAGTGATCTTGGCCAGCCTCTTGGCGTACTTTTTCTTTAACTCTATCTGGCTCTGCCTTGCTATCTGAATTCGCTGGGCCTGTGGCGAGCCGGCGCCGTGCATCGACTCCGTAAGGTATCCAACCGCGTTGCGGCCAAGGGTCATGTTCTCGATAAGCCTGAGTATTCTGACCCTGTTTTCCGTAGATACTCCCTTTCTTCCCTTCAGGTACTTCTCCAAAAGCGGGCCAGACTCGGGGCTCCGGAAATCCGCTTCTGACGGCATCGTAACCACCAGGCCGCCGGCGATGTCCTGAGCAAGTCGGCCGATTTCATACGGGAACCTGGTGACGTTGTGTTTGCATACGTTTGCCAGCATGTCGTCGTTCTGCCAGTTGCCCGATGGGGTCTTGTGCGCCAAGAACGAAGATGCGATTCCGGCAGCAAAGATCGTTTCGTTGAGATGGGTCATCTCGACCAGCTTGTCCTTGATGTGCGACGCGTTTGCAACGCCGTTATAATCAGCAATGGCAGCAGAGGCGCCAATCAGCACGTCGCCCAGCCCTGTCTTGCATACGTAGCTCCTGCGATGATAGCAAGTGAAGCGCTCGATGAGCATCGACGCAAATTCATATTCGCCCTGCATGAAAATCAATTCGTTTGGAATGAAAACGTCCTTGAGGATTATCATTGCCTCCTGACCCGAATACATCGCGTTGCCAGAATCTATCTCTCCTCCTTCCATGCTCCTAGTGTCGCAAGACTGCCTGCCGTAGATGTATGTGATCCCAGGCGCGTCAACGGGTATGGCTCCGACGATGGCGTAGTCCTTGTCTTCTGACTTGAGCCTCATCGTGGGCATTATGATTATCCAGTGGGAGTTTATGCATCCCGTCTGGTGAGCCTTTGCGCCGGTGACATAGACTCCCTTTTCGTCTCGCCTTGTGATGTGGACAAAGAGATCGGGGTCCTCCTGCTGCGACGGCGAAAGGCTCCTGTCTCCCTTGACATCTGTCATGGCGCCGCCAATCACAAAGTTTTCCCGCTGAACCATCTTGATGAATTCGATCAGGCGCTTGTGATACGGAGTGCCATGCTTGGAGTCTATTTCGTAAGTAGTGGAATAAAGCGAGTTAAGAGCGTCCATCCCGACGCAGCGCTGAAAGCAGGTGCCCGTGAGCTGGCCAAGCTTTCTCTGCATTCTGTTTTGGTTGACGAGGTCCTCTGCGCTTTGAGCGATGTGAAGGAACCTGTTAACACTTGATCCTGAGAGGGACGAATTCGCAGTCGCAAGTTCCGGATCATCAACTGCCAGATCGAACGTCTCGGCGACTGCGTTAATCGAAGGTCGGATCATAGGGTGCTCTACGGGGTCTTCAACTTTCTTGCCAAAGAGTAAAATGTTCAGCTTCCTGCCCCTGAGGCTCTCTATGTATTCTGCCCCATTCCTTATCGGCATAATAAGAAATTAGCCCGTTATTGTTATTTATATTTTCTTAGGGGTTATCAAGCAAAAAAGCAGTTAGAGATTATGAATAATTTGCGAATTTTAGTCAGTCCAGAAGAGCTACCTTACCTGTTTGCCAGAACTTTCTGTATTAATTCGTCTGCAATGAATTCCCCACGCTTTGTAAGCGAGTAATATTCTTCATTGTCGTCATTTGAGACCTCTTTTTTCACAATGTTTTTTTTGACTAGACGGCCGTTAAAGTTCCCCCCGTCAAACCAAGTCCCGTATACCTTACCCCAGTCTTGAAGCATCTTCTTTATTCCCTCCTTTGTCTGCTTGCCGTTTCGCCTGAGCGAGATTATTATCATCTCCTGCGTCTTGATGCTATCTGCATTTTTGATCAGTATCGCTTCAAGCCCCTGTGGCCCTGCGCCTCCAGTACTTGCGCCTATCAACGACGACTCGAGCTTTGCGAGTCTGTCTTCAATCATTTTTATCCTTGCTTCAAGCTCTGGGTCCAACTGGGATATTGCAAAAGCGTACGAATAAGAATTTTCCGGCTACTGGATGTACGTCTGGTTGGTGCGATCGAAATTTCCGACAAGTTGAAAGTCCTGGCTGAACCTTGCTTGCATGAGCGAGCGCAGCTGTGGGTAAAGTGATGAAGGGTCCTCCCTTGACATCCTGGTGGCGGCGTGATCGCTACCCAGCATCCAATTGCAAAGCTCAAAGGTCATCTGCCTGACGG